>JBEBJW010000042.1:0-14740 GCA_040079715.1 Myxococcota bacterium
CCCACCCCCTCCCCGCTGGGGAGGGGAGCGGTTGACACACAGTTCCGCGGGTGGATCCAGGGAGCGAGCAATTGTCCGGGGGAACCGGCAGGTTCCGCCGGGAAACCAGCCCAGAGCTGGCTACTTCGCGGCCGACTCGAGCGAGGCGGGCGCCTCGACCGCCGGATCCTGGAACGCCTCGACGAACGTGTACGCCCCGTCGAGCATCGACCGGCCGATCGCGGTCTTCGCGTCGTCGTCGTTCGCCCACAGCTCGTGGAACCGCCGCTCGACGAACCGCCGCGCGTCCCGGGCGAACAGGTCGGCGAGCTCGACCGCGGAGGCCGCCGTCGGATCGCCGCGGTCGACGAGCTTCTGGGCGCGGACCACCGCCGCGCACAGCACCGCCAGCTCCATCGCCAGGTCGACCGTCCGGAACAGGAACGCCTGCTTGCGCTCGAGCTTCGCCTGGTACCGGACCATCCCGTGGAACACGTTGCGGGCGAGCCGCCGGCTGGCGCGCTCCGCGAACCGCAGGTGCCCGGCCAGCTTGCCGAACCGGCCGTACTTGAACGGGGTGCCGAGCCCCCACCACAGCCGCGGGTACCAGCCCGCGTAGAACGCCGCGATCTTCGGCAGCGCTCGGACCTTGTCGCCGGTGGTCGCCTTCTTGTCGAACAGGGCGCCGGCGACCTTCAGGTGCCGGTCGACCATCTCGCGGGCCATGAACAGGTGCATGATCTCCGACGAGCCCTCGAAGATCCGGTTGATCCGCGAGTCCCGCATCATCCGCTCGATCGGCCACGGCTGCTCGCCCCGGGCCTCGAGCGACACCTCGGTCTCGTAGCCGCGCCCGCCGCGGATCTGCATCACGTCGTCGATCGCGGTCCAGCCGCGGGTGCTGACCCACTCCTTCGCCGCGGCCGCCTCGAGCCGGATGTCGTACCCGTCACGCTTCGCGAGCTCGCACGCGAGGCGGGTCCAACTCTCCATCGCGAACGTGGTCGCCGCGAGCTCGGCGAGCTTGTGCGAGATCGCCTCGTGCTTGCCGACCGGCGCGCCCCACTGGACCCGCTCGCCGGACCACTGACGGGCCCACCCGAGCGTCCGCCGCGCGCCGCCGACCACCGCCGACGGCAGCGACAGCCGCCCGGTGTTCAGCGTGACCAGCGCCACCTTCAGCCCGTTGCCCTCGCCGCCGACGATGCTGTCCTTCGGGACCTTCACCTGGTCGAAGTGGATGACCCCGTTCTCGATGCCGTTCAGCCCCATGAACCGGCACCGGTGCCCGACCGACACCCCGGCCCACGCCGTCTCGACGATGAACGCGGAGATCTTCTCGGTGTCGTCGTGGCGGGCCATCACGATCATCAGCTCGGCCACGGTGCCGTTCGTGATCCACAGCTTCTCGCCGGACAGCACGAAGTCGCCCTCCGGGGTCCGCCGCGCGATCGTCGCGAGCCGGGCCGGGTCCGAGCCCACGTCCGGCTCGGTCAGCGCGAACGCCGAGATCGCGCCGGCCGCGCACCGCGGGAGGTACGCCGCCTTCTGCGCGTCGGTCCCGAACAGCTTCAGCGGCTGCGGGAGTCCGATCGACTGGTGCGCCGACACCAGGGCGCCGATGCTGCCGTCGTACGCGCCGACGATCTCGAGCAGCCGGCAGTACTCGGCCTGGTCGAACCCGAGCCCGCCGTACTTCGGGTCGATCTTCAGCCCGAACGCGCCGAGCTCGCGCAGCCGGTCGACCGTCTCGGGCGGGATCTGCCGCTCGCGGTCGATCCGGGCCGAGTCGACCTCGTCGCGGAAGAACGCCTCGAGCTTCTCGGCGTACGCCTTGAACTTCTCCGTCGGTTCGGTCTCCGGGTACGGATCGATCCAGTCGACCCGGAGGGTGCCCAGGAACAGCTCGCGGACGAAGCTCCGCCCCGCCCACTCGGACTCCCGCGACGCCTCGGCCAGCGCCCGCGCCTCGTCCTCGCTCGCGTTCCTGTTCCGGACCGGCTCACCGTTCGCCATCGCTCCCCCCTCCGCCGGCGACGCCGCCGCCCGCGCAATGAATGAATCATCATTCAGAATGTAACCCGGGTCGAGGGGGACCAGCGGCGTCGAACGTTCGAACCGCGATCGCGCCGGTTCGACCTCGGAGCTCGACCGGTGGGACCGACCGGGTGGGCGGGGCGCGGTCCCCCTCCGCCGCGGCGCGCGCGACCAGGGTCTCCGACAGCAACACCGAGACCCCGGCGTCCTTGGTCGCGGTCTGGAGGCGGCTCGCGACGTTCACCGTGTCGCCGATCACCGTGTACTGCAGGCGCTCGCGGGTCCCGACGTGGCCGGCGGCGACCGGGCCGAAGTGGACGCCGATCCCGTGCCGGAGCGGCGGAAGCCCGCGGTGTCCGCGATCGCGGTTGTGGGCGACCAGCGCGCGATCCATGGCCTCGGCCGCGAGGATCGCCCGGGTCGCCTCGTCGCCGGTGGGCTCGGGGACCCCGAACACCGCCAGGATCGCGTCGCCCATGTACTTGTCGACGACCCCGCCGAACGCGTGGACCACGGGCACCATCGCCTCGAGGTACGCGTTCAGCTCGGCGATCAGCTGGTCCGGCGACATCGACTCGCCGGTCCGGGTGAACCCGCGCAGGTCGGTGAACAGGACGGCCGCTTCCCGGCGTTCTCCCCCGGGGACCGCGTCCGGCTCCCGGAGCACCACCGCCGCGACCTCCTCCGACACGTACGCGCCGAGCCGCTGGCGGGCCCGCTCCGCGCGGACCGCCGCCTCGGCCCCTTGCCCGACCAGCCGCCGGATCCGCGCCTCCATCGCCAACGCCATCGCGGTCGCCCCGATCATCAGCACGATCGCGAGCGCGATCTCCGGGGCGCCGTACCGGATCCGATCCGCGTTCAGCGTGCGATCGAGCGCGACCAGCGCGACGACCCCGAGGGTGGCCGCGACCGCGCCGGCGCGCGCCGCCCGGGCCGACAGCCGCAGTCCGGCCCCGACCGCCACCAGCGGCCAGATCCCGAAGTCCGGGACCGCGAGCGCCCCCGGATAGCCGTCGCGCGGCCACAGCACCGACGGGACCACCACCAGGAACGCGAGGGCTGCGTCCAGCACCGTCGACGCGACCAGCAGCCGGTCCTTGTCGCTCGCCCGGGTCACCGCCCGGACCACCGCGACCGACGCGGCGATCCCGCCGACGATCACCCCGGTGGTGAACCAGTGTTTGAACGCGCCCCGCGCCATCTCCGGCAGGGCGACCGCCACCAGTCGGAGCTGGACCAGCAGCAGGATCGCGATCCGGATCCGCCCGGTGGCGATCTCGGCGGTGTCGGCCGCCCGGCGGAAGAACGGAGCGAGGATCGACGACGATTGATCGGGGTTCACCGGCTCAGTAGAACATGCCCAGCTCGAGCCGGCCCTCCTCGCTCATCCGCTCCGGGCTCCACGGCGGATCGAACGTCAGCTGGACGTTCACCCCGGCCACCCCCGGCAGCCCACGGACCTTCGACTGGACGTCGTCGGCGAGCACCTGGCCCATCCCGCACCCCGGCGCGGTCAGGGTCATCACGATGTCCACGTCCACGCCGTCGACCCCGTCGGGCTCACCCTCGACCGGCGCGTGCTCCTTGAGCATCAGCTCGTAGATCAGGCCGAGCTCGACGATGTTCAGCGGGATCTCGGGGTCGTAGCACGACCGCAGGACCTCCCACACCCGCTCCGGGGTGACCGGCGCGTCCGGATCGACCGCGCCCGCGGCGGACGCCTCGCGCCCGATCGCGTCGACGTCGGCGCTCCCGACCCGGACCAGCCGCCCGGTCTCGAGCTGGACGGTGTAGTTCCCGCCGAGGACCTGGGTGATCCACCCGCGGGTGCCCTCGGGGAGAACCTGCGGTACGCCGTCGGGAATCAGGACGACCTGGGTCTCCCGAGCGAACGTCACCTCTTCCGAGCCGTGCACGGGTCCTCCATGACCCGGGGTCCGTAACGTCCGCGATCGACCGCGTCAGGCCGCGTGACGGCTCGACCTCAGAACAGGCAGCCCTCGGGGAGGGGCTCGGCGTCGGCGAGGGCCGCTGCGAACCCGTCCGGAGGCGTCCACACCTCGAACCCGTCCGCGACCGAGCCGCGCATCGCGGTCCCCGCGAACCCGTCCCCGCAGCCTTCGCACGCGAGGTGCCCGCGGACGATCAGCGCGTCGCGGGCGCCGACCGGGACCGGCCCTCCGTCGCGGACGAACGGCTGGTCGTCCGGGTGACTGTGGTCGAGGATCCGGCGGAACAGGAGCGCGCCGTCGGCGTCGACGACCTCCCACCAGTCGGCGTACCGGTCGCAGCCCGTCTCGTCCGACCGCAGGCCGACCGCGAAGGTGTACCCGCCGTCCGCGCCGGTGACCTCGACCGAAACGACGTCCACGGTCGGGGATCCGGGCGGATCCGCCCCCTCGCCGCACCCGGCTGCCAGCGCCCACGCTGCTCCCCACCGCATCGTGCCTCCGTGTGCGAGGCTACGTTATCAGGCGCGGTGGAGATGCGATGACCGACGCGGAGCTCGCGGAAGAACTCAAGAGCCTCGGTATGGACCAGGTGAGCTACCGCTCGCTGCCGCTGTTGCCCCTGATCCAGGTCGCGTGGGCGGACGGCGAGGTCCAGGAGGCCGAACGGAGCCTGATCCTGCGCCTGGCCGAGGATCGGTTCGCGCTCGGCGAGGAGGGTCGGCGGCTGGTCCGGAACTGGCTCCACCACGCGCCGTCGCGGGCGTACGTCCACCGCGGCCAGGTCGCACTCGCCGCGCTGTGCCACCGCGAGGGGTTCGCCCGGGACGAGCTGGCGGACGTGGTCGAGTTCGCGAAGCAGGTCGCGCGCGCCGCCGGCGGGTTCTTCGGGATCGGGTCGGTCGCGGCCGAGGAGGCCGGCGCGATCGACGAGATCGCCGCCGCGCTGGACATCCCCCACGATCGCCCGTGGGCCACGCCGGACGACCCGACGGTGATCCCGGCGGACGCCGACTCCGAGAGCGACGGCCCGCCGCCCGAGGTCGTGTTCCACACCGCCGAGCTCGGGTCGGTCCGGTCGCGCGGGACGCTGGTCCAGTACGACGATCTGCGCGGGGAGCGGACCTGCCCGGTCCTCGCCGGCGAGGGGATCACGATCGGCCGGAACCGCGACAACGCGATCCAGATCACGTACGACGGCCAGGTCTCCCGCCGACATTGCCGGGTGTTCCTGCGCGAAGGGCGGTACTACGTCGAGGATCTCGGCAGCACGCGGGGGACGTGGGTCAACGGAGAGCGGGTGCTCGAGCGGCGGCTCCTCGGCGGCGAGACCCTCCACCTCGGCCACGCCACGTTCTTCTTCCAGCTCTCGCCGGAGGACTCCGGCTGATGCGGACCTTCGTGGCGTTCGCCGCTGGGATCCTGGTGCTGACCGGGACGGTCGTCTGGTTCTGGATGACGTTCCAGCGGGCGATCGACGCGCGCGAGGCGCGGCTCGCTTCCCTGCCGCTCGAAGAGCAGCTCGAGGCGCGACTCGAAACGCAGGAGCGGCTGGTGGGGGCGATCACCGGCCACTCGCCGGCGGCCGTCCCGGATGGGGATGGGCCCGCGCCCGCGGACCCGCCGGCGCCTGCGCCCCCCGCGGTCGTCGCCCGGGTGGACCTCGATCCCGACACCGGCCCGGCGCTGGTCCCGGCCTGGGTCGCGGCGGCCGGGATCGGCGGGGTGGTGTTCCTCGCCGGGGCGATCGCCACGGTCCTGGTGCTGATCCGGCCGGGTCCTGGGGAGCCCGAGCCGGAGCTGCGGAGGGAGCCAGCCGAGCCACCGGCGTAGCGCAGCACGCGGTCAGCCGGCGGGCTCGGCCGGGAGCTGGAAGTCGACCGAGCCGGTGTACTGGTCGAAGTGGAGCCGCGCCGGCGCGATCTCGACCGGGAGCTCGAACGTGACCCACCCGCGGACGTTCGACCCGGGCGACAGGTGCCCCGAGCCGAGCGCGGGCTGGCGCTGCAGGCCGCTGTCCGAGCAGGCCCGGAACACGAACCCGGACGCGTCGAACACCATCCACTGGTCCATCGAGAAGTACACCCCGGGCTCGGCGGAGGCGTTGACCACCTCGACCAGCGCCGCGTACAGCGCCTTCCCTTCGGCCGGCTTGCGGGTCCCGACGAGCACGTACGGATCGAACCGCTCGGCCCGCACCTGGTGCTTCGCGCCCCGGACCGCGGACCCGAGCGGGTGGAGCGTCGGCGACGGCACCGCGCCCGCGGCCGCCTTGATCTCGTCCACCTTCCGATCGAACCACCCCATCCGCGCTCCTGTCCGGTCAGCCGACCGGCACGACCCCGTGCGGGTGCAGGTGCAGGCTCCGCTGCTCGCCCCGGGCGAGGAACCCGCCGACCACCGCCGCGAGCTGGGCGGCGACGAACCCGACGAACGGCAGGTGCGCGCCGTCCTCGCAGGTCGCGGCGCCGTCCGCGGCCTCGTCCGCGACGAACAGCGGGTCCCACACGATCCGGGCGAACGCCCCGTCGGCCGCGAGCGCGCCGTGGAGGCACGGGATCGACCGCTCCCGGACGAACCGCTGGATTCGCTCGCGGGTCGGGGCGTTGTCGACGCAGTCCAGCACGAGGTTCGCGCCGCCGAGCAGCGCCTCGACGTTGGTGTCCTGCAGCTCGTGGGGGACCGCGTCGATCTTCAGCCCGTACAGGCCCTGGACCGCCTGCTGGAGGGCCTGGGCCTTGTTCTTGCCGATCCCGGGCTTCGCGTGGAACTGGGACATCGTGTTCTTCGATTCGACGCGATCGAAGTCGATCACGGTGAACTTGACCGGCCAGTTCCGGCCGAACAGGACGACGTGGGAGCCGAGGGCCCCCACGCCGACCACGATCACCCGGGGCACCGCCTGCGGCGCGTCGGCCACGCTCAGCTCCGCCCGAACGGGGTCTTCGGCCGAACGAACAGGCGGTTGTACGGGATCTCCCGGGTCGCCGAGAACCGGTCGACCACGAACCCGTCGAGGGTGGCGCGCCGATCGGCGGCGATCCCCGGCACGTCTCCGTTCCGGAGCGCTTCGACCGCCCACGCCTTGATCTCGGCGTCGGAGGCACGGAACGAGACGGCATCCGGCAGATCGCCGTTCTGCCCGTTCCAGGTGACGTTCAGCCGCGCCTGGTCGGCGCTGGCGATCCGCACGGTCATCGGGACCTCCTGTCGCTCCCTTGGATCGCGCCCGGGAGCAGCCGGTTCTCGTCGGGGGGTCAGCGCGCCGACCACCCGCGGAGCGGTTCGAGCCACGCCGCCGTCTCGGCCGCGGTGGTCGGTCCTCGCCCGGAATACGCGTAGCGCGCCGGCCCGATCCAGTCGAAGCGCGCCACCCGGTCCGCGGTCGCGATCCACCAGCCGAGCCGCCGCCCGAGCCCGGCCTCGCACGCCGCGAACGTGGTGAGGTCCTCCCGCGACGGCCATGGCTCCCCCGACCCGGGGTGGCTGTGGGCGACGCCGCCCAGCCGCTCGCGCTCGGCCCACAGCACGTCCCACAGCGTCCGGCTGTCCGGCAGCGCCACCGAGGTCGCGTCGGGCGGACGATGCCAGAACAGCACCTGGTGGTCCCGGTCGAGCACCACCGCGACCTCGATCGTCTCGCGGTCCATCGTCAGCCGTCCGGGTGGCGGAACACCACCAGCACGTCGTTGTCGATCGCCTCGCCGATCACGCCGGGCAGCGACTCGAGGGTGAACCGGGTGTCCCCCTTCTCGCCGGTGTGGTGATCGGTGAGGCAGATCCCGCTGTCGACGATCCGGAGCGCAGCGTCCGCCACGCACTCGAACCGGCGGCCGCGGAACCGGAACAGCACGATCTGCTCGCCGCGCTCGTACCCGGGGTGGTGATCCAGCAGCTCCGCGCCGGACAGGGCGAGCGCCGCGCGGGCGGCGGCCTCGAAGTCGTCGGCGGCGAGCTCCCGCCGCCCCTCCCCGGACCCGATCATCGCGCCGAGCCGCGCCTGCCGCTCCCGCTCCCGGAGCTCCTCCGCCGGCGGCGGCGCTCGGCGGCGAGGTCCCGCTGCCAGGTGCAGAACCGGAACGCCAGATCCAGCCCCGGCGGGACCCCCGGGACGTGCGCGACCGTCGGGCCGCGATCGGCGAACACGGCGGCGACGTCGGACTCGGGGCCGAGCGGGAACTCGGACCGGACGAAGATCCACGGCCCGTCGGGCTCCCGCGCGATCACCGCCCGGGCGAACCGATCGAGCCCCGGCTCGACCAGCGCCACGTCGAGGGTCTGGTGGACGAGCTTGTCCGGATCCGGGTCCACGCGGGCGCCGTCCGGGATCAGCCGGTTGCCGACGAGGTACCCGGACCGCCGGTCGCGGCCCTCGTCCCACTGCGGATCCGCGTCGCCGGGACCGGCCCATACGGCCTTGCGGGCGGCGTCGATCCGGAACCGGTGCCATCCGTGCTCGGGCGGCAGCTTCCCCTCGATCCGCCACCGGCGTGTGCCGGACGCGAGCCCGCGCCCGCCGACCCACGGCGCGGTCCGCTCTTCGGGGCCCTGGTGCAGCAGATCCCGCCAGCTCATCGGCGGAGCGTACCCCGGTCAGGCGAGGTACACCGCGTCTCCGAGCGACACCGACGGGATGTCCACCTCGATCAGCCGCCGGGGGTCGAACCCCTGGCGCTCGAGCTCCCGCTCGAACCGCGCGCGCACCCGGTCCGGCAGATCGGTCGTCCGGGAGAGCAGCCACGCCTGGCGCCGATCCCGCGCGCCGACCAGCGCGTACCGGTAGTCCTCGAGCGCGAGCACGTTGTAGTCCCCGCGCGCGACCAGCCCGAACGCGACCCGGAGCGCCCCCGGCACCTCGGCGTCCGGCACCCACGCCTTGCCGCGCACCGACGTGACCTTGCCGTTGCGGAGGCACCGGTTCACCACCCCGACCGTGCCGTCGTCGCGGACGGTATAGTGGGCGGTGGCCGCGGCGCAGCCTCGCTCGTACGCGGTCGGCATCCGGGCGATCTCGAACCAGGTGCCGGCGTACCGGTCCAGATCGAGGGCGGACACGGTGTCGAGCGGCGGCCGCCTCCGGCGCGACCAAGCGGTGATCCCGATCGCCCCGATCGCCACCACCCCCGCCGCGACCGCGATCCCGCGCCAGTTCGTCGTCGTCGTGTTCATCGACGCCTCCCCTCCGGTCGTATGTCCGGCGGGAGGCCAGCGGTCAGCGCCAGACCTCGATCGTCCCGTCGATCGCCGCGTCCTCGCGGACGGTGACCGTCCCGTCGGGCCAGGCGATCTCGACCCGATCGATCGACTCCGCGTCGGCGAGGCCGAGCCACCGGACCTCGCCGTGCTGGGCGGCGAACCCCTCGACCGTCTTGAACGTGTCGCGGACGACCCAGGTCAGGTCGCCCCGCCGCGCGGTGACCG
Source organism: Myxococcota bacterium (assembly GCA_040079715.1). Classification (GTDB taxonomy): domain Bacteria; phylum Myxococcota_A; class UBA796; order UBA796; genus JACKER01. The sequence continues at coordinate 9,390 of JBEBJW010000042.1, forward strand.
CGATCCGCGCCCCCACCGGGGTCCACGGGACCGTCACCCCGTCGCCGTGGAGCGCGACGCTCAGGTGGTGCGGGGGCACGCGGTACGTGAACCGGAACAGCTGGTTCGGCTCGCGGGCGCCGTTCCCGCCGACGAGCGACATCCCGCCGTGCATCACGTACAGCTCGGGGAACCCGTCGAGGTCGAAGTCGGCGACACACAGCGCGTGGGTCCGGTACGGGTACGGCGGCCACGACAGGCCGCTCGCGGGGTCCTCCTCCGCCGGCTGGTCGATCAGCGGCTGGGCGTTCTCGAACCGCGGCACGAGCAGGACGCCGGCTTCGCCCCCGAGATCGACCTCGTCGAGGCCGGCGGTGACGAACAGCCCGTCCGGATACCCGCCGGTCGGCCCGCCGTTGCCGAGGATCACGTCCGGTAGCCCGTCGCCGTTGATGTCGCGCGCGGTCGATCCCATGACCCCGTTCGCCTGGTGGTCGCGCAGGCCGTCGAGGAACGGATCGTTGAGGTTGGACAGCTCGGTCACGTCGACCAGGCCTCGGCCCTGCGCGTTCAGGAACAGCGTGTGGCCGAGCCGGTGCGGTCCGTCGGACGGCCAGCCGCGGGAGAACTTCAGCAGGTCGTCCCAGCCGTCGTTGTTGAAGTCGGCGGTGGTGCTCGCGAAGCTCTCGGGCGGGTACCGGGCGTCGCTGCCGTCGATCCCCCAGCCGTTCTCGACCTCGACGAACACGCCGTCGTCGTTCCGGAACGTGGCGGACAGCGACGGCTGCATCGCGTTGTGGTGCAGGTCGAGATCGCCGTCTCCGTCGACGTCGAGCCAGCTCGAGTACCGCGCCGACGCCTTGCGCCCGAGCCCGACCTCGACCGCCACGTCGGTGAACACGCCGTCGTCGTTCCGCCACAGCTGGCTGACCCCGAGCACGCCCTCCTCCGGCGGCTCGGTCCACGTCTGGGGCCAGTGGGTCGAGTCGACCCACAGATCGAGGTCGCCGTCGCCGTCGAAGTCGATCCACTGGTGCTCGAGGCTCGCGGTCTTGAGCTGGACGGTGTGCGTCTCGTCCCACGGGCCGGCGATCCCGACCACGTCGGTCACGTCGTCGAACGACAGGACCCCGGTCTCGACGGTCCGGTTGAGCAGCAGCCGGTCGTACTCGCGGCCCTCGAGCCCGCCGAGCGCGCCCGCGAGGTCGAGGTCGCCGTCGCCGTCGAAGTCCGCCGCCGACAGGGCCCACACGAGCCCGCCGTCGGCCAGGATCGGGCCCGGCGCGAACGACAGGTGGCCGGGGGTCGACTCGTTCAGCAGGATGTACGTCTCGTCCGCCGGGTTCGCGAGGGCCACGTCCGGGTCGCCGTCGAGATCGAAGTCGCCGACCGTGCACCCGCGACCGCGCTTGAGGTGCCCGCCGACCTCCCAGTCCTGCGCGTGCGCCTCCTTCGCCACGTCGACCGACGCCACGGGCGGCGGCAGGATCGGCCCGCCGGGCAGATCGATCTCGCCCGGGCGACACGCGAGCAGCACCACCGGGATCGGGATCGGGATCGGGATCATGCGAGCACCGCCAGGATCGGGGTGACGACCGACGCCCCGAGCGCGAGCGACCGCCGGGGCGACCAGCCGGTGACCGGGTCCGGGTGGTTCGCGTCGTCGATGAACGGTTGCTCGATCGTCAACGCGAGGCAGCTGTACCGCTCGGTGATCTGGAACCCGCCGATCGCCAGGTTCGCCTCCCCCGGTCCGGCCGTGGGGTACCCGTGGGTCCGCTGGAACGCGGGGGTGGTGGCGATCCACGTCGCCACGAACCGGTCCTTCCGGGCTGCTCGCTGCGGGTCCCACGACGGGGTGCCCTCCCCGCCGCCGGCGAAGTTGTACGGGATCTCCTCGTCGCCGTGGATGTCGAGCGCGAGGTCGACCCCGGTCTGGTCCATCCGATCGCGGACCCACCGGACCTCGGGCGCGATCGCCGGGTCCGGGTCGAGCCACATCCGGTTCAGGTCGGCGCCGTGGGCGTTGGTCCGGTGGTTCCCGCGCTTGCCCCCGTCCGGGTTCATCGACGGGACGATCCGGATCGTCGCCCGGTCCAGCAGGGCCTCCACCTCGGGGTCGCCGGCGATCAGCCGATCGATCAGGCCCTCCACGAACCACTCGGCCATCGTCTCGCCAGGGTGCTGCCGCGCGATCACCCACACCGGGCGCGGGCCGTGGCCGAGCTCGACCAGGGTCAGCGGGTGCCCGTCCGGGGTGGTGCCGAGGGTCGACACCCGCGCGCCGGCGGCCTCGGCGTGTCGGCGACGGGCGAGGTGGCGGGCGTGCGGGTACGCGCCGAAGTACGCGTACTGGACGGTGTCGCGCTCGGGGACGTGGTCGATCACGAGCGCGCCGTCGACGTACGACGTGGGCACCCGGAACCAGTCGACGGTCCCGAGCGGATCGACGTCGTAGGTCGCGACCGCCCGGTACCCGGTCCACCCCGCGGGGTAGCTGCACGCCCCGGCGTCGGGGAACCGGAGCGACAGCCGCGTGTTCGCCACGCCGTCACACTGAACCAGGAACCACTGGCGGAACGGCGAGGCGTTGTCGCGGCGGATCGACAGGGTCACGTCGTCCGGGCGGGTCGCGTCGAGCAGCACGACGTTCCCGGAGTCGGCGGGGCAGGTCAGGCGCATGCCCCACCGTAACCGCCGGCCGCCCCTCGGTCAGCGCCGGGCCCGGTCAGGCCCCCTGGAGGGTCCACCCGTCGAACTCGGTGAAGTAGTAGTACGGCGTGATCGTGTTCCCGCGGACCTCCATCCGCCAGCCGCTCTTGGTGTCGAGCTTCCACAGGAACAGGTACGGCAGCTCGCTCGCGAGCAGGGCGTGCAGCTCGTGGTACGCGTCCTGGGCCTCGGTGTCGGTCCGGGCCGCGTCGTACCGGGCGACCAGCGCGTCGACCGCGGGGTTCGAGTACCCGAAGATGTTCAGCGTGCCGCGGGTCTGGGTCCGGGTCTCGAACAGCGGCGCCACGTCTTCGACCACCCCGAACGACCACTTGCCGATCAGCAGGTCGTACTCGGTCATCCGGCCGGTGATCACCTTGCTGTTCCAGTCGTCGGCGGTGATCTTGTGGACCTGCCGGCCGAACCCGGACGACTGGAGCTGGTTGCCGATCTGGTTGAGGAGATCCTTGGCCTCGAGATCGAGCGGCGCCTCCATCCCGATGTTCAGCACGATCGGGGCGCCCCCGGAGCTCCAGGTGCCGCCGACGAGCGACGCGCCGGCGGACTGCATCAGCGACGTGACCTTCGCCGAGTCGGAGCGGGCGCGGACCGGGACCGAGCGGTTGTAGTACGCCGACGACGGGACGAACGGGCCGCTGACGAACTGGCACGGCTGCTGGATGTCGTCCGGGTCGTAGCCCATCGTCAGCCGCCGGAGCTCCTCGCGGTCGATCGCCACGTCGAGGGCTTGCCGCACGCGCTTGTCGGCCAGCAGCCCGCGGTTGGTGTTCAGCGCGACGAACCACCAGCTCCGCAGGTCGTACGACTTGAGCGCGATGTCGTCGGACGCCGCCACGTCCCCCCGGAGCGGCGGCGGCACGTTCACGATCCCGTGCACGCCGTTGTTCAGCAGGGTCCGGATCTGGATCAGCGGGTCGCCGCCCTCGCCGAGCTGCAGCACGTCGATGCGGGGCGAGTGGTGGACGTTCGGGAACGCGGTGAACCGGACCTCGCGCTTCCCCCGCGAGCCGCGCATCGGCCCCGTGCCGACCGGCCGCGCACCGAACTCGTCGTCGGGCGAGATCGCGGTGTTCCCGTCGAACGCGTGCTTCGGCAGGATCGGCACCTCGAGGCGCTCGGTCGGGTTGTGGTACACCTTGTCGAACGTGATCGTGGCGGCCTTGCGGGTCGCCGTGCACGACACGATCGTCTCGCGGAACGTCTGGCCCCACTGCGACGGCGTCTCGGGGTCCCGCATCGCGTCGAGGGTGAAGCACACGTCCTCGGCGGTCAGCGGCTCGCCGTCGTGCCACCGGATCCCGTCCACCAGGGTGACCTCGAGCACCTTGCCGCCGCCCAGCACCTGGCTCGACGCGACCAGGCGGCTCTTGATCTCGCTCGTGACGGCGGACCGGTAGTACAGCCGGTCGAACACGAGCTCCTGGGCGCGCCGATCGACCATCGAGCGCGCGAACAAGGGGTTGAGCGTGCTCGGCAACGTCTCTTCGTAGAACGTCACCTCTGCGCCGCACAGCCCGACGGCGACGGCCGCGGCTGCGCCGAGCAGCGGAACCATCACGGGGGGGATCGACCGCATGTCGCGCAAGATACCACCGCCACCCCGCCGCGAGCACCGGCCGAGACGGTTCGGCGTTCGGCGGACCTGCTTGACCCTCCACACCCCGGACGATACGGCGGCCCTGCTCGTGGCGACCACGACGACGAACCGAAACCCTGCTCCGAACCGGCTCCGAACCGGGTTCGGGCTCGACCACCCAGAGGCTCTCATGGCCCATGAACTTCCGCGCCTGCCGTGGGCGAACGACGCCCTGGCGCCGCACATGTCCGCCGAGACCATCTCGTACCACTACGGCAAGCACCACGCCGCGTACGTCAAGAAGCTGAACGACGCGATCGCCGGCACCGCGTACGAGTCGCTCGATCTGGTGGAGATCGTGCGCAAGTCGAAGGCCGAGAACAACGCCGGCGTGTTCAACAACGCCGCCCAGCACTTCAACCACTCGTTCTTCTGGAACTGCCTCGCGCCCAACGCCGGCGGCGAGCCGACCGGTCGGGTCAAGGACGAGCTCGTGGCCGCGTTCGGCAGCGTGGACGTGTTCCGTGAGCGGTTCGAGAAGGAGGCGATCGGCCACTTCGCGAGCGGCTGGGGCTGGCTGGTCCGCGGCGCCGACGGCAAGCTCGCGATCGAGTCGACCCACGACGCCGACTCCCCGATCGCCCACGGCAAGAAGCCGGTGTTGACCTGCGACGTGTGGGAGCACGCATACTACGTCGACCACCGCAACGATCGCGCCGCGTTCCTCAAGGCGTTCTGGAAGCTGGTCAACTGGGACTTCGTGGCGAAGAACCTCGGCGCGTGAGGGTCGTCGCTCCGGTCGCCGTCGGCTGCACGCTCGCGCTCGCCGCGATGTTCGCGTGGAGCCGGTGGCCCGGAGCGGTCGAGTCCGGGTACGTCGCGTGGGCGGGTCCAGCCGTCCAGGGCCTGCTCACCGCGGTCTCCAGCCGGGTCGGGTTCAGCCTGGCCGAGGCGATCGAGGTCGTGGCGATCGGGGTCCTGGTGGTGGCCGTCGGCTGGCTGATCCGCGCGGTGTGGCGGGGTCGGGGTCGCCGACTGGCGGTGCTCGGGCGGGCCGCGGTCG
>JBEBJW010000043.1:0-14477 GCA_040079715.1 Myxococcota bacterium
TGCCGTCAGGCATGCGCGACGGGCCGAGGGCGCGTACCCCAGCGTACGAAACCGAGGACCGGCACGTCCCCCGGACGAGACCGCCCAGCGGGCGACGGGAGGGTTTCTGTTCGGTGCTGTGGCCAGCTACTCCCCCTGCTGGGCCAGCCCTTCGAGCTCCTCGTACCCGGGGAGCAGCGACAGGTCCGGCACCACCACGATCTCGATCCGCCGGTTCGACGCCTTGTGCTCGGCCGAGTCGTTCGCCGCCACCGGGCGGTTCTCGGAGTAGCTCGCGGCCGACAGGCGCACGATCGGCACCCCGCCCTTCTGGAGCGTCTGGACCACGGTGATCGCCCGGCCCGCGCCGAGCTCCCAGTTCGACGGGAACCGCTCGGTCTTGATCGGGTCGTTGTCGGTGTGGCCCTCGACCTGGAAGTGGCGGTCGGCGATCGTCGCCAACACCTTCGCCACGTCGAGCAGCGCGGTCTCGCCCTCCGGCGACAACCCGGCCGACCCCGACGCGAACAGGATGTCCGACGCGAGCTCGACCACCATCCGCCCGTCGACGATCTTGACCTTCAGCCGACCCGCGTCGATCAGCGCCTTGAACTTGCCGAGCAGATCCTTGTACTCGGCGATCCGCGCGTCCGCCGCCGCCTTGCGGGCCTGCAGATCCCGGAGCGCTGCCTCCATCTCCGCCACCGACGCGTCGAGCTTCGACTTGTCGGCCATCACCTCGGAGTACTTGTGGTTCAGCTCGTCGAGCTGCTTCTGGAGGTCCGCCGCCTTCGCCTCCTCGGCCGTCAACGCGTCCTGCAGCGAGGTGGACTTGCCGGTCTCGGCGTCGAGCTTGCCCGACAGGTCGGTCCGGGTCGCGTCGAGCTCGGCCTGGAGAGCGTCGAACTTCTTCTTCGGCACGCAGCCGGTCGCGACCAGCGCGAGAACGAGGGCCATCCGCAGCACGTCCACCTCCGGACGCGCAGCCTACGACAGCCGGCGGGCCCGCGCCACCGCCTGCACCAACTCGTCGCGCCGGGCGCTCACCGAGTTCGCGAGCGCCACCTGGCCCCGGGCGCGGACCAGGTTGTGCTCGCCCCGCCCGCCGTACTTCGGATCGAACCCGAAGTAGGTCTCGGCCAGCGCGTCCTGCGCGAACCGCGACGCGAGCTCGAGCGCGACCCGCTCGATCCCGGGGACGACCGCGTCCCACTCGGCGTCGCTCATCGCGGACGACGACAGACCGCTCGCGCGGGCGCCCTCGGCGTACCCGACCATCGCGGCCTCGAACAGGTCGACCTCGACCCGCGCGTCGGGGTCGCTCTCGGCGACCGGGTTGCACCACGACCGCATCGCGTCGCCGAGCTCGATGTCGAGGGTCCCCCGCTGGAACGTGTCGAGGTCGACCAGCGCCACCGCCTCGCTCCCGACGAACCGGACGTTCGAGATCTTGAGGTCGCCGTGCAGCACCCGGGTCGGCAACGGAGCGCCCGGGCTCGGCGCCCACCCGCCGAGGATCCGCTCCGCCAGCGGCGCGACCTCGGCGTACAGCCGGTGGCTCCGGTACGTGTCGATCGCGTCGCGCAGGCGCTGGAAGTGGGCGACCGTGTCGTGGACCCCGGGGCGGACCATCTTGAACGACCAGTCGAGGCCCTGGACCGCGGCGTGGAACCGGGCGACGAACCGGGCGGCCGATCGCGCGTCCGCCTGCCGATCCGGCCCGTCGAGCTTGTGGACGGTCCGCGCGCCGACCACCGTCAGGCACCGGTACACCGCGCCGTCCGCGCCGGTCGCCCCAGTGGTCCCCGCTTCCGGTCCGACGTGCCACAGCCCGCCGGTCCGGGTCCGCACGAGCCGCGGGGTCACGAGCCCCGCCGCCGCGACCCGGGACGTGACCGCCTCGATGTCCTCGTGGACCTCGGGCCGGAAGATCCGGGTGTTGAGCTGCTGGAGCACCGCGTGGGTCCCGCCCGCCCCTCGGACCCACCAGGTCTTGTTGATCAGCCCGCCGTCGGCGTCGTCTGCCCGGACCTGCTCCGGCCAGTCCCACGCTCCGAGCACCTCGCGCATCGCCGCGTCGACCATTCCGAACCCCACCGCCGTACGCTACCGCTGACCGCGGCGCGTGTGTGGGATACAGACCAACCCGGGGGAACGATGCCCAAGCTCGCGGATGACATCGAGCTCGCGTCCGGCGGCGGACTCGTGCCGGGACGGCCGGCGGACGACGCGCTGCTGAGCCTGCTGGCGTCGATGGCCGCGGCGGACGGCGCGGTGCACGACAGCGAGCTCGACTTCCTGACGGCGGTGCGGCGCGATCTGCCGGATCGCGCGGCGGTCGAGCGGTGGGCCCGCACCTACGGGCGCCCGTTGGATCTCGGTCAGCTCGCGCTCCGGATCACCAACCCGGACGACGGGTGGAAGACCCTCCGGTTCGCCGCCCGGATGGCCTGGAAAGACGGCGAGATCGCGACGAGCGAGCAGAAGTTCCTCCGGGATCTCGCGGCGGCCCTGTCGCTGCCCCCGTCGTCGGTCGACCGGGTGCTGCGCGAGATGCAGCCGGACGACGGCCGCACGTTCACCGCCGAGCGGATCCTCCGCAGCCTGCTCGACGTGCACTGGGACTCGGTCCAGCTCGCGTCCGGGATGCTCGTGTCGGAGGACCTCGTCGGGGTGTCGCCGCCGCGGATCGAGGTCGTGGCGCGGGTCGGGCTCGAGAAGGTCGAGGTGATGGCGCTCGCGACCGACGGGCTGGTTGCGCGGTTCCAGGAGGGGCCGGCGTTCATCCCGTGGAAGGACCTCGTCACCTACACCCGCGAGCGCGGGCTCGGCGAGGCGCTGAAGCTCCACACCGAAGACGGCCGGAACTACACCCTGGTCGATCAGCGGCTGGCGGGGCTCGCGCTGGTCCTCGACCGGCTGTTCGACCGGGTGGGCGTGACCCGCGACACCTCGACCCCGCCCCCGAAGATCGACACCCTCCGTGGCGAGTAGCGCGACCTGGCAGGGGGCGTAGCTCCGGTGGCGACCGCGCTGTTCGACCTCGATCGGACGTTGATCGACTGCAACTCCGCCCGGCTGTGGGCGGCGGCCGAGTGGCGCGAGGGCCGGATCGGGCTCCGCGACGTGGCGTGGGCCGGGTACTGGCTGTCGCGGTACGGGCTCGGGTACGCCGAGGGGATCGAGGGGGCGATCGAGGCCGCGGTCCGGAGCGTGGCCGGCGCGCCGGAGGCCGAGATCGACGCCCGGGTGCGCGCGTGGTTCACCCGGGAGGTCGCCCACCGGCGGCGTCCGGGTACGGCGGAGGTGCTCGAGCGGCACCGGGCCCAGGGCGATCGGCTGGTGCTCGCGACCAGCGGCACGGTGTACGCGGCGCGGGCCGCGGGCGAGGCGTTCGGGATCGACACCGTGATCGGCACCACGCTCGAGGTGGTCGACGGGCGGTTCACCGGGCGGGTCGCCACCTCGTGCGTCGGTCCCGGCAAGACGAAGGCGGTCGAGGATTGGGCCGCGGCCGCGGGGGCAGACCTCGACGGCGCGTGGTTCTACACCGACTCGGCCTCGGATCTGACGCTGCTCGAGCGGGTCGCGCACCCGGTGGTGGTCCACCCGGACCGGACCCTGCGGCGGATCGCCACCACCCGCGGGTGGCCGATCGTGTCGTGGGGGTAGGGGCTGGAGCACGAGGTCCCCTGGGCTGGATGGAGCTGTCCGCCAGCAGGCCTACGCGCGTGCGGACCTGGCGATTGCAGCGCCGAACCCGGGGTCCTGGTGTCGCTCGTCCTGGCCGACGCCGAGGCTTCGGGACCGCGGTGCGCGGCGACCGCTGGCTCAGGTCACGACAGGGGCTCCGCCGACGCGGGCGCGGGCGACGCGTCCGGGGTGAGCGCGTCGGTCCGCGTCGGCACCGTCACCGTGAACGTCGTCCCGACGCCGACCGCCGACCGGACGCCGAGCGTGCCACCGAGCTTGATCGTCAGGTCGCGGCACAGCGCGAGCCCGAGCCCGGTGCCCCCGTGGCGGCGGGTCGACGAGTCGTCGAGCTGACCGAACCGCTGGAACAGGCGGCCCATCGACTCCTCCGGGATCCCGATCCCCGTATCCGCCACCGTCAGCACGATCCCGGTCGCGGTCGGGACCACCTCGACGCGGATCGACCCGCGCTCGGTGAACTTGACCGCGTTCGACAGCAGGTTGTCGACGATCTGCGCCAGGCGCGCCCGGTCGGTCCGGATCACCGTCCCGGGCGGCACCGCCACCGTCACCGCGGTGTCGGGTCCGGGGGGCCACCCGGTCGCGACCTGGTCGACCATCGCCTTCACGTCGACGTCGCCGAAGTTCAGCTCGAACCGGCCGGCCTCGATCCGCGACAGGTCGAGGACGTCGTCGATCAGCCGCAGGAGGTGGGTCGCGCTCGTCCGCACCTTGTCGAGGTCGTCGGCGAGGTGCTCGCTGTCGGAGCCGGCGAGCTCCTCCCGCACCAGCTCGCTGTACCCGACGATCGCGTTGAGCGGGGTCCGGAGCTCGTGGCTCATGTTCGCCAGGAACCGGCTCTTCGCCCGGTTCGCCTGGCGCGCGGCCCGCTCAGCGATCTTCCGTTCCGCCGACTCCGCCTCGACCCGCGACAAGGTCGCCGCGAGCTCGGCGGTCCGGGTCGCGACCCGCCGCTCGAGGTCGTGGTGGGCCGCGACCAGCGCCCGCTCGAGCCGGAACCGCGCGAGGTTGACCGAGCCGAGGCTCGGGATCACGGTCACGATCGGCCCGACCACCATCCCGAGGGGCACCTCCCACGCGACGCCGCCGGCATGGCTCAACACCACCGCGCCGACCGCGAACGTCGCGAACGCCGCGAGCTCGGCGATCGTCTGGAGCAGCACCACCGCCACCGCCGCGATCAGCACCAGGGTGACGGCGTGGCTCGGGGTCATCCCGGACAACCCCGCATGGTACGTGAACCACGCCTGCAGCGCGCACGCGATCGCGATGTCGATGGCGCGCAGGCTGCGCCGGACCCGGTCGTCGAGGTACGACCCGATCAACGCCCCGGTCGCGACGGCCGAGAACACGAGGCGCATCGGCCAGATGTCCGGGATCTGCGGCGCCTCGACCGCCCGGAGCACCCCGAACGCGGGGACCGCCACCGCGACGACCACGAGCATCAGGCGCATCACCCGGAGGTGCGCCACGGGGCTCGGATCGGGGGGCGGGGCGTCCACGTCCTGTTCAGCGTAAACCGGCCCCCGGACCCCCGCGTCGACGCCGATACGGCCGGGAGACCAGCCCCGAGCGGGAGCGGGAAGGCCAGCCCCGAGCGGTCGAGCGGGAGGACCGGCGTCAGCCGCCCAGCACGTCCCGGATCGCCCCGCCGACGATCTCGACCAGCGCGTGGGCCTCGTCCAGCCCGAACGACAGCGGCGGATTCAGCACGATCGTGTCGCCCAGCGGTCGGACGATCGCCCCGCGGGGCCGGCACGCCATCGCCACCCGGTGCCCGGTCCGCGCCGCCGGATCGAACGGGCGCCCGTCCCGGCTCCGCAGGTCGATCCCGACCATCACGCCGCGCTGGCGGACCCCGCCGACCCACGGGACCGCCGCGAGGTCGGCGAGCGAGCTCCCGAGGGCGGCGGACAGCCGGGCGACGTGGCCGAGCACGTCCGCGCGGTCGAACAGGGCCAGGCTCTCGAGCGCGACCGCGCACCCGAGCGGGTTGCCGGTGAACGTGTGCCCGTGGAACAGCTGGCGGTGCGCCGCCGGGTCGCCGAGGAACCCCTCGAACACCGCCTCGGTGGTCAGGGTGGCCGCGAGCGGGAGGTATCCGCCGGCGAGGCCCTTCGCGAGGCACAGGAAGTCAGGGGTGAGCCCGACCTGCTCGGTCGCGAACAGCGTACCCGTCCGGCCGAACCCGACCGCGACCTCGTCGGCGACCAGCAACACCCCGCGCGCCCGCGCCGCCTCGCCGAGGGCCCGGACGAACGACGCCGAGTGCATCTTCATCCCGGCCGCCCCCTGGACCAGCGGCTCGTACACGAACGCGGCGAGCGTGTCCGCGTGCTGGTCGAGCAGGGCGAGCGCCCGGTGCAGGCAGCCGAGCTCCTCGTCGCCGCCGGGCTCGATCGGGGACGGGAGCGCCACCGCGTCGAACAGCAGCGGCCGGTACACCGCGTGGAACAGGTCGATCGACCCGACCGACACCGCCCCGAGCGTGTCGCCGTGGTATCCGTCGCGCAGCGCAGCGAACCGGGTCCGTCGCGGGTGGCCGCGGTGTTGCTGGAGCTGGAACGCCATCTTCAGCGCCACCTCCACCGCGGTCGACCCGTCGTCGCTGTAGAACACCCGGGTCAACCCCGGCGGCGCCTTCGCGACCAACGCCGCCGCGAGCCGGATCGCCGGCGGGTGCGTCAGGCCGAGCAGGGTCGAGTGGGCGAGCTGGTCGAGCTGATCGCGGAGCGCCCGGTCGAGATCCGGGTGGCGGTGCCCGTGGACGGTGGTCCACAGGCTCGACACCCCGTCGAGGTACCGCCGGCCGTGGACGTCGATCAGCGCGTTGCCCTCGCCGCGGGCCACGATCAGCGGGTCGCCTGCGTCGAACCACTCGCGGTGCTGAGTGAACGGGTGCCACAGGTGGCGGTGATCGAGGGCCGCGAGGGTCTGCGGGTCCGAGTCCGGCGGGTTCATCGAGGGTCTCCGGAGGATCAGCGGGGGTCGGACCGCGGGCCGAGCGCGTCGCAGATCGCGTCGAGCTGGTCGTCGGTGTGGACGGCGGACACGGTGAACCGGATCCGCTCGCGCCCCGCCGGGACGGTCGGCCAGCGGATCCCGGGCGCGAACACGCCGCGATCGCGCAGGCGCGCCGCCAGGGCCATCGCGGACGGTCCGGTCACGATCGGCACGATGTGGGCGTCGCCGAGCGGCGTCCACCCGAGCTCGCGCAGCGACCGGCGGAACCGGACGACGTTCGCGGCGAGGCGCTGCCGGAGCTCGTCGGTCGCGCGGCGGAGGGCGGCGAGGGCCATCGCGGCGACGGGCTCGGGCGGGGCGGTGGTGAACACGAAGCTCCGTCCGGCGTTCACCAGCAGCTCGATCCACGCCCGCGAGCCGCACACGAACGCGCCGGACCCGCCGAACGCCTTGCCGAACGTGCCGATGGTCAGGTCCGGGACCACCCCGGCGGCGGCGGCGACCCCGCGCCCGCCCGGGCCGAGGCACCCGATCGCGTGGGCCTCGTCGACCGCGAGCCACGGTCCGCGCGGGTAGGCGGCGAGCGGCGCCAGGTCGCCGTCCATCGAGTACAGCCCCTCGACCGCGATCAGCCGCGCGTCGGCCGGAATCGCGCTCGGATCGGCGTGGGGGACGACCCGACGGGTCGCGGGAGACAGCCGGAGCCCGTCGATGATCGACGCGTGGTTCGCCGCGTCGGAGGCCACGACGTCGCCCTGCTCGCACACGGTGGAGAACACCGCGAGGTTCGCGAGGTACCCCGAGCCGAACAGCAGCGCCGGGCGGCCGAGCCAGTCCTCGAGCGCCTCCTCGACCGCGCGGTGGACCGGGCGGGCCCCCGAGATCAGCCGGGAGCCGGTCGCGCCGCCGCCGGTCGCCGCCGCCCGCACCACCGGATCCCACGCGAGCCCGAGGTAGTCGTTGCTGCAGGCGACGATCACGTCGCGCCCGTCGATCCGGGCGGTGGTCGGTCCGGTCGGGGTCGCGGTGACCACCCGACGCTCGCGGCCGGCGGCCCGGATCGCGGCGAGGCGCCGGTGGACGGGGTCGAGCCGGTCGGTCACGGCGCGTCGCCCAGCGCCCGCAGGATCCGGCGGGTCCCGGCGGCGGTCGGCCGGAGCGCGCGGGCCTCGGCGAGCGGGAGCCACTTCGGATCGAGCTCGGCCGACCGGGTGGGCTCCGGCGGGTTCAGCACCGGGATCACGAAGTTCGTGACGGAGAACCCGCGCTCGCCCCCCACGGCCACCGTCCGGGTCGCGATCGGGCGGGGGTCGACGAGGTCGATCCCGGTCTCCTCCCGGAGCTCGCGGACGGCGCAGGCGAGCGGCGCCTCCCCGGGCTCGCACCGGCCCCCGGGGAACGCCCAGTACCCGTCGAACGGGGCCGTCCTCCGGCGCCCGATCAGCACCCGCCGCTCGCCGTCGGGCCCGCGCGCGACCAGGCACACGCTGGCGGCCGGGGCGAGGTCGGTCCGGAGGTTCGGGGGCTCGAGCACCGACACCGCGCCGCGCCGCGCGACCTCGCGGAACCCGCGCTCGGCGTACCCGTCGCGGAGCGGACCGTCGAGGACCACCACGTGGCGCCGATCCGCGACCAACGCTTCCACCAGCGCGTCGCCCCGCCCGGCCCCGCGCGCGTCCGGGGCGAGCCACACCGACCAGGCCTGGATCCCGTCGGCGTCGAACCGCCCGGCGACCCCGATCGGCGCGCCGCGATCGACCACCGGTCGGCACGACGCGAGGGCGGGATCGACCCCGGCGGCGGCGAGGTCCGCCCGGAACGCGTCGCGGTCGGCGGCCCACCGGGTGGCGAACGCCTCCGGGGTGGTCCCATGGCTGGTCCCAGGGCGGGTCCCATGGCTGGTCCCATGGCTGGTCCCAGCGTCGGTCAGGCCGAGCACCCACCCGTGGTCGGCGAGCCGGACCGAGAACGCGCCGCCGTCCCACCGACCGTCCCACCCGGCGGCCGCGAGCGCCGCGCCGATCGCGCGCCCGAGCTCGATCGACCCCGCCGGCCAGGCCGCGTCGACCGTCGCGGTCGGCAGTCCGATCGGCTCGCGGGTCGACACGACCGCCGCGAGGCGGGGGATCGCCGCGTACAGCGCCCCGTGGACCCCGGCGTCCGGCCCCGGGGCGCGCTCTCCCCGCCACGCCACGGTGTCCCTCGCGACCTCGGCGTACGTGAGCGCGTCTGCGTCGCCCTCCGCGTCGGCGGCGGTCACCCACAGCGCCGAGCCGGCACCGTGCGGGCCAGTACCGTGCGGCCCAGTACGGTGCGGGCCAGTGCGGTGCGGGCCAGCGCGGTGGGACGCGGTGCTCGGGCGGAGGTTCGCGGCGCGGGCGGCGGCGACCAGCGCGATCGCCGCGGCGTGGGCCGGGTCGTGGCGCGGGGCGGGGCCGGCGACCGAGACCGACACGTACCGGTGGGCCTGCCGGCGGGTCAGCGCGAGGTCGACCAGCGCCTCGGCCACCTGGTCCTTCGTCCCCGCGCACCGGATCGCCCCTCCGTCCGGGGTCACGAGCCACACCGGGTGGTGGGCGCCGCCGAGCTCGCGCAGGTCGTTCGCGACGCACAGGTCGAGCCGGGCGTCGCGGATCTGACGCCGGGCGGTGGCGACGAGCTCGTCGGCCGACACGCCGGACAGGAGCTTGAACCCCACCAGGAACGCGTCCGGACCGCACCGCTGCCGGAGGGTGGGCAGCAGCTTCGGGTTCCGCCGGAGCACGACCGTGAGCTCGTCGAGGTCCGACCGGATCTTGCCGTCGGTCCGCACCGGCGCGTAGTCGGACACCGCCGCCGCCATGAACAGCAGATCCACCGGCCCGGCGGCGAGGGCCGCGTCGATCGCGGCGTCGAGCTCGCCGATCCCGCCGAACGGCGCGACCCGGACCCCGGGTGCGGTCCACGACGGCTGCGCGGCCAGCGACCGACCGGCGCACAGGGTGACGTCGACCCCGCGTCGCGCGAGCGCGTTGCCGATCGCCGCCCCGAACCGCCCGCTCGACAGGTTCGTGATGACGCGGACATCGTCGATCGGCTCGCTCGTGCCCCCGGCGGTGACGACGGCTCGCATCCCGCACACCTAGTCGGGGGCTACTCCATCGTCGAGTCCGGCGGGTCGACCCAGGTGACCTCGGGCTCGTCCGACGACGACACCGCGGCGGCGTTGCCCGGCGGCGATCCTGCGGCGAGGCCGGCGGACGCGACCGCGCCGTCGGATCCGGTCGCGTCGGTCGGCTCGGCGACCTCGAGCGGAGGCTGATCGTCGGGATCCGGCGGGAGCTTGCGCGCGACCTCGACCAGCTCGGCCCGGAGGGAGACCACGTCGTCATGGCGCTGATCCCGACGGTAGGCGGTGGCCCGGCTGATCGCGGGGCACAGCGGCCCGGGGATCCCGTTCTCCCAGGGATCCGCCTGGAATGCGTGCGGTGGTACCCGTCCCCGGAGCAGGTACCACAAGGTGGCCGCGATCGAGTACACGTCTGCGCGGCGATCCACGTCCCGCGCGTGTTCGCTCTGTTCGGGCGCCATGAACCCGAACGTCCCGATGCTCGAGCCCGTGCGGGTCAGCGGGTCTTCGTGCATCACCCGGACCATCGCGATCCCGAAGTCGCAGACCCGGATCGTCCCGTCGGCGGCGATCAGCACGTTGTCCGGCTTGATGTCGCGGTGGACGACCCCGAACGCGTGGGCGGCCGCGACCCCATCGCACACCTGGAGCGCGACCGAGATCGCGCGCTGCGGGGCCATCGGGCCGTGCTGGCGGACCCACGCCCCGACCGAGCCGCCGGGGGCGAACTCGGTGACCAGGAACATGCTCCCGTCGGTGATCCCCCACGTCCACACCCGGAGCACCGCCGGGTGACGGATCTGGGCCATCGACTCGCACTCCCGGCGGAACCGCTGGCGCAGGTCCTCCCGGGCCGCGTACTTCGGCGTGAGGATCTTGATCGCGCACGATTTGCCCGAACGGCCGTCGTTCGCCAGGTGGACCACGGCGGTGCCACCCCGTCCGATCTCGCGGACCAGCGTGTATCGCCCGCTCGCGAACGGGGTCGCGCGACCTGCAGGTTGCTGTGCACCCGCCATTCCGCGTGCTCCTGGGCGCCAGCGTACCTTACCCGAGCGGGACCGGGAAGCCGGAGTCGAATACGCTCGGAGGGACGATCGTCACCAGGGTCCGGGAGGCTGCGCCGGATGCGCGACGGGTTCGGTTCGATGGCGCTCGCGCTCGCGACCACGCTGTTCTACGGCGTCCCGCTCGCGGTGTTCACCGCGTTCGGCACCGGCGCGATGTCCCCGCCGGTCGCGATCGACGAGGGCGGCGACGATCCCGAAGCGATCAGCCTCGTCGGCTGGTCGTCGGTCCCGGTCGAGACCGCGGCGCTCGAGCCCCCGTCGGACGAGCCGATCGACGACGACGCGCCCGAGGCGGTCGATCCGCCGGTGGCCGAGGTGATCGGCGCCGACGGCGGATCCTCTGACGAGGACGGCGGCGAGGCCGAGGGTCCGGCGGACGACGGCGGCGCGAAGCACACTGCGGGCGCCGGCGGCGCAGGCGACGGCGCGGGGGCGCCTCCCCCGAAGACCGCCAAGCCCAGCCGGTCCGGCAAGGCCCAGAAGAAGTGCACCGATCCGCACCCGCACGTCCGGGTCGGCCGCGACGGGGTCGTCGAGATCGATCGGTCCCTCGTGGACGAGTACACGAAGAACCTCGAGTCGTTCATGAGCCTCGGCTACAGCAAGCCGTACGACGACGACGGCCTGAAGGGCTGGTACATCGGCGGGTTCAGCTGCACCTCGCCGGTGAACAAGGCGGGGTTCCGCCGCGGCGACGTGCTGCTGTCGGTCAACGGCAAGAACACCCGGTCGTGGGTCGGGGTGTACCTGCTGTACCAGAAGCTGAAGAACCGCAGCGACTTCGAGGTCGAGCTCGTCCGGAAGGGCGAGCCGGTCAAGCTGCACTTTCGGGTCGTCTCCGGCTGATCGCCCGCTGCTCCTCCGGCAGGGTCCAGATCAGCCGCACCGCGCGCTCGTAGGTGAACCACGCCCACGCCCACTTCGTCATCACCAGCAGTCGGCTGCGGAACGTGACGAGGAACAGGACGTGGACGAACGCCCACAAGAACCAGGCGACGAACCCGCTCGCCTTCATCCAGCCGAGGTCCGCGACCGCCTTGGATCGGCCGATCGTGGCCATGGATCCTTTGTCGTTGTACACGAACGGGGTCCGCGGCGAGCGCTCGAGATCGTGCGCGATCGTCGTGGCGACATGGGCGCCTCCCTGCATCGCGACCTGCGCTACCCCGGGGAGGGGCTTACCGCCGGGCTCGGGCACGAACAGCGCGAGGTCGCCGATCACGAACGCGTCCGGGTGGCCCGGGATCGAGCAGTCCGGCTGGACCGGCACCCGCCCCGCCTTGTCGAGGGTGACCCCGAGGGACTTCGCGACCCCGGCCCCGCGGACCCCGGCGGCCCACAGCACGGTGCCGGCGTCGATCCGATCGGCGCCGAGCACGATCCCGTGGGCGTCGACCCCGGTCACCGCGGCGCCGAACCGCACCTCGACCCCGATCTTCTCGAGCTGGGACTTCGCCTTCTCCTGCAGATCCGGCGGGTACCCGTTGAGCAGCCCGTGGCCGGCCTCGACCAGCACGACCCGGGCGCGGGTGGTCATGATGTTCCGGAAGTCGCGGCGGAGGGTCCAGAACGCGATCTCCGCCAGCGAGCCCGCCAGCTCCACCCCGGTCGGACCGCCGCCGATCACCACGAACGTGGTCAGGGCGGTCCGGAGCGCCGGGTCGGTCGTCCACTCCGCCCGCTCGAACGCGTACAGGATCTTCCTCCGGATCTCGAGCGCGTCACCGAGCGTCTTCAGGCCGGGGGCGTGCTCGCTCCAGTCGTCGTGGCCGAAGTAGCCGTGCGACGCGCCGGCGGCGACCACCAGCTTGTCCCAGTGGATCCACTCGCGGTCGCCGTCCTCCTCGATCAGGTGGGCGCGCTTGCCGGCGAGGTCGATCTCGGTCACCTCGGCCAGCCGGACCGCGGCGTTGTCCTGCCGGCGGAGGATCGACCGGATCGGCTCGGCGATGTCGGACGGGGCGAGGGACGCGGTCGCCACCTGGTACAGCAGCGGCTGGAACAGGTGGTGGTTCGACTTGTCCACCACGGTGATCCGGACCGGCGCGCGCCGGAGGCCTTGCGCCGCGGCCAGCCCGCCGAACCCGCCGCCGATGATCAACACGTGGGGGCGGGGATCCGCCACGGCTGCAGGGGCGTCGTGGACGAGAGAGCGCTGATCCATGCGGACTCCGGATCGGACCGTTAACATCCGGTCCGATGAATGGTCGCCGGCTGGCGTTGTTCGACTTCGACGGGACGATCACCACCCGCGACACGATGTTCCTATTCGTGTGGCACGCCCGCGGTGGGGTCCGGACGGTGATCGGCCTGACCTGGCTGCTGCCGATGCTGATCGCGCACCGGATCGGGCTCGTGCCGGCAGACCGGGCGAAGGAGATCCTGCTCCGGCACTTCCTCGGCGGGTTCGACCGGGCCGCGCTCGACGGGTGGGCGCGGTCGTTCGTGGCGCGGGTCGAGGGGGTGATCCGCCCGGAGGCCCGCAAGCGGCTCGACTGGCACCGGGCTCAGGGGCACGACGTGTGGATCGTCAGCGCGTCGCTCGATCTGTGGGTCGCGCCGTGGGTCGCGCGGTACGGCGGGGTGAACCTCGCGTGCACCACCGGCCGGTTCGAGGGCGACCGGTTCACCGGCCGGCTCGGGTCGCCGAACTGCAACGGCGCCGAGAAGGAGGTCCGGGTCCGGGCGGCGGTCGACCTCGACCGGTACGAGCACGTGTACGGCTACGGCGACTCGAGCGGCGACGCGGAGCTGCTCGCCCTGGCGGACGAGGTATGGTTCCGGCCGTTCCGGGCGGACTCGCCGTCGGTGCGCACCGCGCCCGCGTCACCCAACGCCGGGTCGTCCGCCGGTCCGTCGACATCGGCGGTCGAGCCGGACTGATCGCCCTGCACGGGTCGTGCACGGTCGGTGCGCCGGATCGACGCGGGTGACCCGCGAATCGGGCGCGGGCCTGCCGATAGGTTCGGTGCATGCGGAACGGCGGACCCTCCGGCGGATCGATCCTGTGGCTCGCGTGGCTCGCGTGGTCCGCCGCGGTGCTCCCGTGGGTCGCGTGGGGGTTCGTCGGCGACGACGGGCTCGCCCGGGCCGCGGTCGCCCTCGGGATCGCCGTCGCGATCGGCCGGGACGGCGTCGACGCGGTCCGCGCGGCCCTCCGCCTCGACCGGTGGCCGCTCGTGTGGATGGCCGGCGGCCTCGCCGTCGCGCTCGCCGCGCCCGGGATCGACACCGCGGGTGCGGTCGGGTGGATCGCCGTCGGGTACGGGCTCGTCGGCCTCGGGCTCGACCGGGCGCGGTGGCGGGGGCTCGGCGGCGCGGTGGTGTCGGCCGTAGCGGTGTTGCCCAGCTCGGCGATGCTCGACCCGATCCTCGGCTGGCCGCTCCGCAAGGCGATCGCCGGGGTCGCGGCGGCGGTCCTCGGCGGGATCCCGACGGCGTCGGTGATCGCGATCGAGGGCGGGTTCGCGCACGTAGACCTGCCGTGCGCCGGGGTCCGGAGCCTGTGGGCCGGGGTCGCGGTGCTCGGGTGCGCGGCGGTCGCCGCCCGGCGTCCGATCGATCGCGGGGCGGTTGCGGCGTTCGCGGCGTTCGCGGCGGTGGCGGGGGCGGCGAACGTGGCCCGGGTGACGGCCCTCGTG
>JBEBJW010000044.1:0-14443 GCA_040079715.1 Myxococcota bacterium
GCCGTTCTTCGCGGGGTACCGCCCGCAGTTCTACTTCCGGACGACCGACGTGACGGGGTCGATCACGCTCCCCGAAGGCGTCGAGATGGTGATGCCGGGTGACCGGGTGACCGTCGAGGTCGAGCTGATCATGCCGATCGCGATGGAAGAGAAGCTCCGGTTCGCGATCCGCGAGGGCGGTCGGACCGTCGGCGCCGGCGTCGTCGCGAAGATCATCGAGTAGAAGGGTTCCAGCTCGGCTCGGTCCGCCCTTGACGGCGGATCGTTCCGTGCTCAGGAACAGGCGACGTTCGCCAGCAAGCGCAGCCGCGAACCCAATCCCGGGATCTCGCGGCTGCGTTTTCCACTTGCGCACCACGCGCAAACCGGCTAGCTGGCACGTCGCTTGCTATCGCTCCGGACCCTCCGAACGGGACGGCGCGAATCGAGGGTCTCGTCGTGTCGAAGCAACGGTACGTGCTGCTCGTGTTCGTCCTGTTCGCCCTCGGGGTCGGGCTCACCGCTCAGGCGGCGCTCGAGTCCGGGTTCGCCCAGTACGCCATCCCCGACAACCGGCTGATGGGTCTGATGGCCACCAGCTCGGCGCTGGCGGTGCTGGCCGGCGGGACTTCGTTCGCGGTGTTGATCCGGAATCGTCCGGCGCTCACGTTCACCGGCGAGGTCGTGACCGAGCTCGCGCGGGTGACCTGGCCCACCCGGGACGAAGCCCTGCGGGCGGCCACCACCGTGGTCCTGACCGCCCTGGTCGTCGCCGCGATGGTGGCGGTGTTCGACTTCACCTGGAAGAACCTGGCAGACCTCGTCCTGTTCACGGAGAGGTAGACCCTACCCGGCGCCCGGCCGGAGGAGCAGTTCGAGATGGGGATGCGGTGGTACGCCGTGCACACGTTGTCCGGATCCGAGGACAAGGCGATGAACGCCTTGCAGCAGCGCATTGATCAGTACGAGCTGCGGCCGAAGTTCGGGCGGGTGCTGGTGCCGTCGGAGACCGTGGTCGACCCGAAGACCAAGCGGAAGGTCACCCGGCGGTTCTACCCCGGGTACATGCTCGTCGAGATGGAGCTCGACAACGAGACCTGGCACCTCGTGAAGAACACCCCGAAGGTCACGGGGTTCGTCGGCGGCACCCGCAACCCGCCGCCGGTTCCCGAGTCGGAGGTGATGCGGATCTCGTCGATGCTGGCCGAGGAAGAGGAGCCGAAGCCGGTGATGGACTTCGAGGTCGGCGAGGAGGTCCGTCTGACCGAAGGGCGGTACGCGTCGATGCGCGGGACCGTCGAAGAGGTCAACGAGGCGCGGGGCAAGCTGCGCGTCGTGATCAACATGTTCGGTCGCCCCGTTCCGACCGAGCTGTCGTTCCACCAGGTGGAAAAGCTGTCCTGATCGGCGTCGGCCGACCGTAGTTCAAGCAGGCCGGGCCGTCGGCCGGTGCGGAGTTTCCATGGCGAAGAAAGTCCAGTCCCAGATCAAGCTGCAGATCCCTGCAGGCATGGCCCGCCCGGCGCCCCCCGTCGGTCCGGCGCTCGGCCAGGCCGGGGTCAACATCAAGCAGTTCTGCGACGAGTTCAACAACACCACCAAGGCGATGGCCGGCGAAGGCCTGATCATCCCGGTGGTGATCACGGTCTACGTCGACCGCTCGTTCACGTTCGTGACGAAGACCCCTCCGGTCGCCACGCTGCTGTTCAAGGCCGCGAAGATCGAGAAGGGCTCGGGTCAGCCGAACCGGGCGAAGGTCGGCCGGGTGACCCTGTCGCAGGTCCGCGACATCGCGACCACGAAGCTCCCCGATTTGAACTGCACGAGCCTGGAGGCGGCGATCTCCCAGGTGGTCGGCACCGCTCGTTCGTCCGGCATCGACGTCGTCTGAACGAGCAACCTCGGGTCGCGTGCCACCGCGACCCGGGTCAACCCGGCGCTTCGGCGCCTTTGCGTCGGAACCGGGGGAGGGCACGCCGCCTGCCCGCTCACCCCGACCGCGCGAGCCACGTCCTCCGGGACGGGGCCTAGGAGATGATTGAGTGGCGCATGGTAAGCGATATCGCGCAGTGCGCGAACACGTGTCCGAAGGGCACAGGTACGGGATCGACGAGGCCGTCGACCTGATCAAGAAGACGGCGTCGGCGAAGTTCGACGAGTCCGTGGATGTCGCGTTCCGCCTCGGGGTCAACCCGAAGCAGCCGGATCACATGGTCCGTGGCGCTCTCTTGCTGCCCCACAGCAGCGGGAAGACCGTCCGGGTCGTGGTGTTCGCGGAAGGGGACGCGGCGCGCGAGGCCCTCGAGGCCGGCGCGGACATCGTCGGAGCCGACGACCTGATCAACAAGATCAACGAGGGCTGGCAGGAGTTCGACTCGGCCATCGCGGTCCGCAACATGATGGCGAAGGTCGGTCGACTCGGGCGGGTGCTCGGTCCGCGCGGCCTGATGCCCAACCCGAAGACCGGCACGGTCGTCGGTCCCGAGCAGGTCGCGCAGGCGGTCCGCGAGGTCAAGGGCGGCCGGCTCGAGTTCAAGGTCGAGAAGGCGGGCATCGTGCACGTCTCGATCGGCCGCGCGAGCATGGAGCCGAACCAGATCAAGGACAACCTCCTCGCGATGTCGCAGCAGATCGTGCGCCTCAAGCCGTCCACGGCGAAGGGCACGTACGTGAAGAGCGTCGCGATCAGCACCACGATGGGTCCCGGCATCCGCATCGATCCCAACGAGATCGTGCGGGTGGCGGGCGAGATGAGGTGAGCCGATGAACCGAGAAGAAAAGGCAGCGCAGGTTTCCGATCTGCACGCGCGGTTCGCGGCCACCCCGCTCGTCGTGCTCGCGGACTTCAAGGGATCCACCGTCCTCCAGATGGACGCGATCCGGCGGGGCTGCGAGAAGAGCGGCGTGTTCTTCCGCGTGGTGAAGAACACGCTCGCCGTGCGCGCGCTCGAGGGCACGGGCAAGGAGAAGCTGGCGGATCACTTCCGCGGGAACATCGGCGTCCTCATCGCGAACGAGGACGCGATCGCGACCGCGAAGCTGGTCGGCAAGTACGCGAAGGAGAACGACAAGCTCCTGGTCAGGGCCGGGTTCTTCGAAGGTGATCTGCTCGACACCAAGGGTGTCGCCGCGGTCGCCGAGCTTCCGAGCAAGGAAGAGCTGCAGTCCCGACTGCTCGCGACGATTCAGCAGGCGCCCCGGACGGTGATGCAGATGATCCAGGCCCCGGCCCGCGATCTCCTGTACCTGCTCCGGAACTACGAGACCAAGCTCGAAACGCAAGGGTAGGTCGCTCCACTCGGCGCTCGGGGCCTCACCCCGCGCGCTCCGTCGGGGGACCCAACCCCCGTTCCAATTCGAACCAACGTATCGCCGTCGGGCCCCTGCCCGGCGTGTTCGGAGAGTGAGATGTCTGTTTCCCAGTCGGATGTCGTCGAGTTCATCAAGAACCTCAAGCTGTCCGAGGTCAAGGCCCTGATCGAGACGCTCGAGAACGAGCTCGGCGTGAAGGCCTCGGCCCCGGTGATGATGGGCGCTGCTCCGGCGGCGGGCGGCGGCGCCGCGGCTGCCGAAGAGAAGACCGAGTTCGACGTCGTCCTCTCCGCGTTCCCCGAGACCGCGAAGATCAACGTCATCAAGGTCGTCCGCGAGCTCACCGGCCTCGGCCTGAAGGAAGCGAAGGCCCTGGTCGAGGGGCTCCCGGGCAAGGTGAAGGAAGCGGCGAACAAGGAAGACTCCGCGGCCGCCAAGAAGAAGCTCGAGGAAGTCGGCGCGACCGTCGAGCTCAAGTAGTTCCCCTCCGTCTCCGCCCGTCGGATCTCCGGCGGGCGGGGACGGAACCCGTCGCTCTCCCGGTGGTGTCGCCCGACGCCCCGATTGCGCACCCTGACTCCACCCATGCCGGCCCGGTGGAGCAGACGTCGCGGCCCCCACGAGCCGCAGGCCGGCGCCCCGCGCACGGAGTCCCCGATGACCAGCAGGCTGTTGGCGAACAATTACCGGTACCGCAGGAGCTACTCCAAGATCCCCACGGTGCTGGATGTCAGCAACCTCATCGAGATCCAGAAGCGCTCGTACGACCAATTCCTCCAGCCGGAGAAGGTCGCGGAAGACCGTGAGGACAGTGGCCTCCAGGCCGTGTTCAAGCGGGTGTTCCCGATCGAGGACTTCGGCGGTCGCGCTTCGTTGCAGTTCGTCAGCTACGAGCTCGAGGCCCCGAAGTACGACGTGGACGAGTGCCGTGAACGCGGCATGACGTTCTCCGCGCCGATCAAGGTGACCGTCCGGCTCGTGGTGTGGGACGTCGACTCCGAATCCGGCACCCGTACCGTCGCGAACATCAAGGAACAGCCGGTCTATTTCGGCGAAATTCCGCTGATGACCGAGAACGGCACCTTCATCATCAACGGGACCGAGCGGGTGGTGGTCTCCCAGCTCCACCGCAGCCCCGGCATCTTCTTCGACTCGAGCCGGAGCAAGACCGGCGGCCAGAAGGAGATCTTCAGCGCCCGGATCATCCCGAACCAGGGCAGCTGGATCGACTTCGAGTTCGACACGAAGGACATCCTGTACGTGCGGATCGATCGGCGGCGCAAGCTGCCCGCGACCGTGCTGCTGCGGGCCCTCGGCTTCGACACCGAGTACCTCCTCAACTACTTCTACGAGTCCGAGCGGATCTTCCGGAACGATCAGGGGTGGTTCAAGGAGACCACCTCCGACCTCCTGTTCCAGCAGAAGGCCACCGTGGACGTACTGGCGCCCGACGGCAGCGTGATCTGCAAGAAGGACCGCAAGTTCCTGAAGAACATCCTCCGCAAGATGCGGAAGCTCGACATGCTGCGCGACGAAGTCCGGATGGTGGACGGTCGTGAGCGGGTGGTCGAGGTCGGGGTGATCCCGATCCGCGAGGAGGATCTCCTCGGCAAGGTCTCCGCGTACGACATCGTCGACTTTCAGACCGGCAAGATCATCGTCGAGTGCAACGAAGAGCTGACCCTCGAGACCATCGCGAAGGTCCTCGGCACCGGGATCAGCGACTTCAACGTGCTGTTCATCGACGGGCTGCTCGTCGGCTCGTTCCTCCGCGACACGCTGCTCGTCGACAAGATCGAGAGCACCGAGGAGGCGATCATCGAGATCTATCGCCGCCTCCGGAGCGGTGACCCGCCGACGTGGGATCAGGCGATCCAGCACTTCGAGAACCTGTTCTTCAACTCCGAGCGGTACGACCTGTCGAAGGTCGGTCGACACAAGTTGAACCACAAGCTCGGAGTCGATGTCCCGCTCGAGCAGACCACGCTCACCCGCGAAGACATCCTGCAGGTCGTCAAGTACCTGATCGACCTGAAGAACAACAAGGGCCAGGTGGACGACATCGACCACCTCGGGAACCGGCGCGTCCGCGCGGTCGGTGAGCTGCTCGAGAACCAGTACCGCGTCGGTCTCGACCGGATGGGCAAGGCGATCAAGGAGCGCATGTCGCTGTCCGAGGTCGAGGCGCTCATGCCGAACGAGCTGATCAACAGCAAGCCGGTCTCGGCGGTGATCAAGGAGTTCTTCGGGTCGAGCCAGCTGTCCCAGTTCATGGACCAGACGAACCCGCTGTCGGAGATCACCCACAAGCGGCGGCTGTCGGCCCTCGGGCCTGGCGGTCTGACCCGCGAGCGCGCCGGGTTCGACGTCCGCGACGTCCACCCGACCCACTACGGGCGGATCTGCCCGATCGAGACGCCGGAAGGACCGAACATCGGCCTCATCGCGTCGCTGTCGACGTTCGCCCGGGTGAACGAGTTCGGGTTCATCGAGACCCCGTACCGCACCGTCAGCGGCGGGCGGGTGTCCGAGAAGATCCTGTTCATGGACGCGATGGACGAGGACCAGGAGCTCGACGGCAAGAAGCACACGATCGCGCAGGCGTCGGTCCCGACCGACGCGGACGGCAAGTTCACCGAAGACCTGATCCCCGCCCGGCGCGGTGACGACTTCGTGCTCGCCGATCCGAACGACGTGTCGCTGATGGACGTGGCGAGCAACCAGCTCGTGTCGGTCGCGGCCTCGCTCGTCCCGTTCCTCGAGAACGACGATGCGAACCGCGCGCTGATGGGCTCGAACATGCAGCGCCAGGCGGTCCCGGTGATCCGGACCGAAGCGCCGCTGGTCGGCACCGGGATCGAGCGGGTCGTCGCGCGGGACTCCGGCGTCACCGTGACGGCGAAGCGGTCGGGGATCGTCGAGACCGTCGATGCGTCGCGGATCGTGGTCAAGACCGACGAGGGTGTGGACGACGAGATCGGCGCGGACGTCGACATCTACAACCTCACCAAGTTCATGCGGTCGAACCAGAACACCTGCATCAACCAGAAGCCGGTGGTGCGTCCGGGTGACGTGGTGACCGCAGGCGACGTGATCGCGGACGGTCCGGCGACCGATCGCGGCGAGCTCGCGCTCGGCCAGAACGTCGTCGTCGCGTTCATGCCGTGGGGTGGGTACAACTTCGAGGACTCGATCCTCATCTCCGAGCGGCTCGTCCGCGAGGACATGTACACCACGATCCACATCGAGGAGTTCGAGGTCGCGGCCCGCGACACGAAGCTCGGCAAGGAAGAGATCACCCGCGACATCCCGAACGTCGGCGACGAGGCCCTGAAGGACCTCGACGACTCCGGGATCGTGCGGATCGGGGCGGAGGTCCGTCCGGGCGACATCCTGGTCGGCAAGATCACCCCGAAGGGCGAGACCCAGCTGTCGCCGGAAGAGAAGCTCCTGCGGGCCATCTTCGGTGAGAAGGCGGGCGACGTGCGCGACACCTCCCTCCGGGTCCCCCCGGGGGTCGAGGGCACCGTGATCGGGGCCCAGGTGTTCGCCCGTGAGGGCGTCGAGAAGGACGCGCGCGCGCTCGAGATCGAGCAGCAGGCGGTCCGGCGGATCGAGCGCGATCGCGACGAGAAGGTACGGACGATCAAGGACTCCGCCCTGCGGCAGCTCGCGCGGGTCCTCCGCGGCCACTCGGCCACGGTCCCGGTCGTCGACCCGACCACCCGGCGCGAGGTGATCGCCTCGGGTGAAAAGTACACGTTCGAGAACCTGAAGCGGCTGTCGATCGAGCTGTACGACCGGATCGGGGTCGAGGAGCGGTCGGTGGAGGACGAGGTCTGGCGGATCACCGACCAGATCCGCGCCAAGATCGACGAGGTCCACGATCGGTACGCGGCGAAGATCGAGCGCCTGAAGAAGGGCGACGACCTCCCGCCGGGTGTGATCAAGCTGGTCAAGGTGTACGTCGCGATCAAGCGCAAGCTGTCGGTCGGCGACAAGATGGCCGGCCGTCACGGCAACAAGGGCGTCATCTCGCGGATCATGCCGGTCGAGGACATGCCGTTCCTGGAAGACGGGACCAGCGTGGACCTCGTGCTCAACCCGCTCGGCGTGCCGAGCCGGATGAACGTCGGCCAGATCCTCGAGACCCACCTCGGGTGGGCCGCCCGTGGCCTCGGCGTGGCGATCGGCGACATGCTCGCCCGCCAGGAGCGCAAGGAGCTCCGACTGTTCCTGAAGCAGTGCTTCGCGGATCAGCCCGAGGTCGTGGCGTTCGTCGACGAGGCGAACGACGAGGACCTGGATCGGTTCGCCGACAAGTATCGGTCCGGGGTGACGATCGCGACGCCGGTGTTCTCCGGCGCGAACGAGGGCGAGATCCGCGACGCGCTGGTGCTCGCCGGCTGCTCGCGTGACGGCCAGTCGATGGTGTTCGACGGCCGGACCGGCGAGGCGTTCCACCAGCGGGTGACCGTCGGCGTGATGTACATGTTGAAGCTCCACCATCTCGTGGACGACAAGATCCACGCCCGGTCGATCGGCCCGTACAGCCTGGTCACCCAGCAGCCGCTGGGTGGGAAGGCGCAGTTCGGTGGCCAGCGGCTCGGAGAGATGGAGGTGTGGGCCATGGAGGCGTACGGCGCGGCCTACGGCCTCCAGGAGTTCCTCACCGTCAAGTCCGACGACGTGGCGGGCCGGACGCGGATGTACGAGTCGATCGTGAAGGGCGAGAACGTGCTCGAGGCCGGGTTGCCGGAGTCGTTCAACGTCCTGGTGAAGGAGATGCAGGCGCTGGCGCTCGATGTCGAGCTGATCGAGGACAAGGAAGTCCTCCGCCAGTAGCGTGCCGTCGATTCCCCAGTTTCACCCTGTTCTCACGAACCTGCCGACGGTTCGGGCTCCGGCCCGGACCGAAGCCCCCGGAGATCGCCGATGCGCGAGATCTACCTGAACGAAAAGCCGAAGAACCCCCTCAATTACGTGGCGGTCCGGATCAGCCTCGCATCTCCGGAAAAGATTCGGAGCTGGTCCCACGGCGAGGTCAAGAAGCCGGAGACCATCAACTACCGTACGTTCAAGCCGGAGCGGGACGGGCTGTTCTGCGCGCGGATCTTCGGCCCGGTCAAGGACTACGAGTGCCTGTGCGGTAAGTACAAGCGCATGAAGTACCGCGGCATCACCTGCGAGCGCTGCAACGTGGAGGTCATCCAGGCCCGCGTCCGGCGCGAGCGGATGGGCCACATCGACCTGGCCACGCCGGTGGCGCACATCTGGTTCCTGAAGAGCCTGCCGTCGCGGATCGGCAACCTCCTCGACATCTCGCTGAAGGACCTCGAGAAGGTCCTGTACTGCGAGAGCTACATCGTCACCGACCCCGGCGACACGACCCTCGAGCAGGGCGCGATCCTGTCCGAGGAAGACTACCAGGAGATGATCCAGACCTTCGGGTACGGGTCGTTCGAGGTCGGGATGGGCGGCGAGGTCGTCCGCGACCTCCTCGCCGCGCTGGACGTGGTCGCCCTGGCGGACCAGCTCCGCACCGAGATGAAGGAGACGTCGTCGGCCGCTCAGCGCCGGCGGTACGCGAAGCGGCTGAAGATCGTCGAGGCGTTCCGCGACAGCGGCAACCAGCCCGAGCACATGATGCTCGAGGTCCTCCCGGTCCTCCCGCCCGACCTGCGCCCGCTGGTGCCGCTCGACGGCGGCCGGTTCGCCACGTCCGACCTGAACGATCTGTACCGCCGGGTCATCAACCGGAACAACCGGCTGAAGCGGCTCCAGGACCTCAACGCGCCCGAGATCATCATCCGGAACGAGCGCCGGATGCTGCAGGAGGCCGTCGACGCGCTGTTCGACAACGGCCGCCGCGGCAAGGTGTTCACCGGCCCCAACAAGCGGCCGCTCCGGTCGCTGTCCGACATGCTGAAGGGCAAGCAGGGTCGGTTCCGGCAGAACCTCCTCGGCAAGCGGGTCGACTACTCCGGCCGGTCGGTCATCGTCGTCGGTCCCGAGCTGCGGCTCCACCAGTGTGGGCTGCCGAAGAAGATGGCGCTCGAGCTGTTCAAGCCGTTCATCTACAACAAGCTCGAGGAGCGCGGGTTCGTCACCACCATCAAGGCCGCGAAGAAGATGGTGGAGAAGGAGCGCGAGGAAGTCTGGGACATCCTCGAAGAGGTGATCAAGGAGCACCCGGTCATGCTGAACCGGGCGCCGACCCTTCACCGCCTCGGGATCCAGGCGTTCGAGCCGATCCTGATCGAGGGGCGCGCGATCCAGCTCCACCCGCTGGTCTGCACCGCGTTCAACGCGGACTTCGACGGTGACCAGATGGCGGTCCACGTGCCGCTGTCGATCGAGGCCCAGATCGAGGCCCGCGTCCTGATGATGTCGACCAACAACATCCTCAGCCCCGCGAACGGCAAGCCGATCATCCAGCCGAGCCAGGACGTCGTCCTCGGCGCCTACTACATGACCCGCGAGCGGAAGTTCGCGAAGGGCGAAGGCCGGGTGTTCGGGAGCCCCGGCGAGGTCCTGGTCGCGTACGATGCCGAGCAGGTCGATCTGCACGCCCGGGTCAAGGTCCGGATGCCGAGCCGCCCGCTCGAGCAGCGGCTGGTCGAGCACCTGACCGACAGCCTCCTCGACGCCCACCTCGTCGTCGGGATCGACGTCGCGGGTCGGGGCGAGGTGTGGCACCTCCACCGCGGCCACGTCGACCGGTTCGTCGACGAAGGCGGCGCGATCCAGCTCGGTGAGTTCGCCGCGCTCGGCGGAAACGGGATGGCGGTCGTGTCGGAAGACGGCCGGAAGTCCAAGTTCAGCGGCGTCGACGACGAAGTGTCGGTCGTGGTCGATCTCGCGCGGATCGCGCACCCGACCGGCAAGCCGTCGGCGTACCAGGGTCGGTCGACCGGGATCGGGGATCCGAAGAAGGTCACCGGCGCCCTGGCGTTCGTGAGCAGCCACCACACCTCCGAGGTCGACGGGTTCGCCGCGGCGTCGGCGGGCGGTGGGATCCACAGCTCGCGAGAAGCCACGATGTCGGGCCTTCGGGTGTACGTGTACGAGCTGCCGGAGATCCGCGGCGCGTCGCGGGTGGTCGCGGTGTTGAACCCGATCGTCGACACCGACGCGAAGGGCAACCCGAAGATCGACGCCCGGTTCAACACTGCGTACCGCCTGAATCAGCTCAAGGACGTGCTGCGTGACCTGCGGGCCGAGTTCCGCGACACGCTGACCCTCGTGGTGGCACCGGCCGGGTTCTTCGGGTTCGAGAACAAGCTCCCGGTCTGGACCTCCGACAACGACCGCAACGTGGTCGAAGGGAAGGGCGAACTCGTCGACACCACCGTCGGCCGGGTCCTGTTCTACGGAATCGTTCCGTCGGAGCTCCCGTTCAGCCTGGTCGATCGCCCGATGTCGAAGAAGGCGCTCGGTGACCTGATCGACCGGTGCTACCGGACGGCCGGGCCGAAGAAGACGGTGTTGTTCGCGGACGGCCTGATGCAGCTCGGGTTCCGGATGGCCGCCGAGGCCGGGATCTCGATCTGCATGAACGACATGGTCATCCCGGAGGTCAAGCCGAAGATCCTGGCCGAGGCGGTGTCGCAGGTCCGCGAGACCGAGACCCAGTACCAGGAGGGCCTGATCACCCCGCGCGAGAAGTACAACAAGGTCGTCGACATCTGGACCAAGGTGACCGCGGACATCTCCGACGCCCTGATCAAGGGCATCAGCGTGGAGGAGGTCACCTCGTCCACCGGCAAGAAGGAGAACCAGCCGTCGTTCAACTCGATCTTCATGATGGTCGACTCGGGCGCCCGCGGCTCGCCGACCCAGGTCCGCCAGCTCGCCGGGATGCGCGGGCTGATGGCGCGGCCGTCGGGCGAGATCATCGAGCAGCCGATCACGGCGAACTTCCGTGAAGGCCTGACGGTCCTGCAGTACTTCATCTCGACCCACGGCGCGCGGAAGGGCCTCGCCGACACCGCGCTCAAGACCGCGAACAGCGGCTACCTGACGCGTCGGCTGGTCGACGTGGTGCAGGACATGATCATCACCGCGCTCGACTGCGGGACCCACGAGGGCCTCGAGGTCACGTCCCTGATCGAGGGCGGCGAGGTCATCGAGCACCTCGGTGAGCGCGTGCTCGGACGGGTGGCGGCCGAGGACATCCTCGACCCGTACAGCGACGAGGTCCTGGCGGCCCGGAACGACCTGCTCGACGAGCGGGGCGTCGAGCGGATCGTCCAGGCCGGCGTCGAGCGCGTCCGGATCCGGAGCGTGATCACCTGCGAGATGCGGTGGGGCGTGTGCGCGGCGTGCTACGGCCGCGACCTCGCGCGCGGGCGGATGGTGAACATCGGCGAAGCGGTCGGGGTCATCGCGGCCCAGTCGATCGGCGAGCCCGGCACCCAGCTCACGATGCGGACGTTCCACATCGGCGGCGCCGCGTCCTCGGCGGTCGCGCAGACGAACCTCGAGCTGCGGACCAGCGGCGTCATCCGGTACGGTGACACGCTCCAGACCGCGGTGGACCGCGACGGTCGGACGATCGCCACCTCGCGGAACGGTGAGATCGCGGTCGTCGACGCGAAGGGCCGCGAGCGCGAGCGGTACGGCGTGCCGTACGGTGCCGAGCTCCTGGTCCGCGACGGCCAGAAGGTCGCGGCGAAGATGAAGGTCGCGCAGTGGGATCCGTTCACGCTGCCGATCCTCGCCAACACCAAGGGGATGGCGAAGTACGAGGACCTCGAGGAAGGTCGCTCGATGAACGAGGAGATCGACGTCACCGGTCTGTCGCGCGTGGTCGTCACCGACTACAAGGACACCGACCTCAAGCCGCGGATCGTGTGCCGCGACGACGCCGGCAAGGTCCTCGCCCGGTACTTCCTGCCGGTCAGCGCGTACATCATGGCGAAGGACGGCGACCCGATCGAGATCGGCGACGTGCTCGCGAAGATCCCGCGCGAGACGACGAAGACCAAGGACATCACCGGTGGTCTGCCGCGGGTCGCGGAGCTGTTCGAAGCCCGCAAGCCGAAGGAAGTGGCGATCATCACCGAGATCGACGGGTCGGTGTCGTTCGGCAAGGACACGAAGGGCAAGCGCCGGATCATCGTGACCAGCGAGAGCGGCGAAGCGCCCGAGTACCTGATCCCGAAGGGCAAGAACATCACCGTGAACGAGGGCGACTACGTCCGCGCCGGTGAAGCCCTGATGGACGGCGCTGCGAACCCGCACGACATCCTGAAGATCAAGGGCGAGGCCGCGCTGGCGCGGTACCTGGTCGACGAGGTCCAGGAGGTCTACCGGCTCCAGGGCGTGAAGATCAACGACAAGCACATCGAAGTGATCGTCCGGCAGATGCTGCGGCGGGTGAAGATCCGGGAGGTCGGCGACACCGACTTCCTCGTCGATGAGGTCGTGGAGAAGCACCGGTTCGATCAGGTGAACCGTCAGGTGATCGCGATGGGCGGTCTGGCGTCGAAGGCGGAGCCGTTGCTGCTGGGGATCACGAAGGCGTCGCTGTCGACGGACTCGTTCCTGTCGGCGGCGTCGTTCCAGGAGACCACGCGTGTGCTCACCGAGGCCGCGATCAAGGGCTCGGTGGACAACCTGCGGGGCTGCAAGGAGAACGTGATCATGGGTCGGTTGATCCCGGCGGGGACCGGGTTCGCCGCGTACCAGAAGCTCGGGATGTCCTTCCGGGACGAGTCCGAAGCCCAGCTGCTCGACGAGAGCATCGCCAAGTAGGTTGACAAGCCGCGCGCGACCCCATAAGCGCGCAAGTCCGTACGAGTCCGGGTCGGTGCAGACCGACCCGCGCTCGGCTGCCGTTCGGGAGAGCTCGAGAATGCCTACCATCAATCAGCTGGTCCGGCGTGGCCGGCAGAAGGTCCGGCGCAAGTCGGCGGCGCCCGCCCTCAAGGGGAGCCCGCAGAAGCGCGGCGTGTGCACTCGCGTGTACGCGACCACCCCCAAGAAGCCGAACTCCGCGCTCCGCAAGGTCGCGCGCGTCCGGCTCACCAACGGGATGGAGGTCACCTCGTACATCCCGGGTGAGGGGCACAACCTCCAGGAGCACAACTCGGTGCTGATCCGCGGAGGCCGCGTGAAGGACCTCCCCGGCGTCCGGTACCACATCATCCGCGGCCCGCTCGACGCCCACGGCGTCAACGATCGCCGTCAGGGTCGCTCGAAGTACGGCACCAAGCGGCCGAAGAAGTAGGGAGACGGAGATGCCTCGTCGTCGCGTAATCGCCAAGCGTCGGGTCCTTCCGGATCCCCAGTTCGGAGACGTGCTCATCACCAGGTTCATGAACTGCGTGATGTCGGACGGAAAGAAGCACGTCGCCGAAAAGATCGTGTACGGCTCGTTCGAGGTGATCAACAACCGGACCCGCGAAGATCCGGTGCTGATCTTCCGCCGCGCGGTCGACAACACGAAGCCGGTGGTCGAGGTCAAGTCCCGCCGGGTCGGCGGCTCGACCTACCAGGTGCCGGTCGAAGTCCGCCCCGAGCGGCAGACTGCCCTCGCCCTGCGGTGGCTGATCGAGCACGCCCGGAAGCGGGCGGGCAAGTCGATGGAAGAGAAGCTCGCGAACGAGCTGATCGAGGCCAGCCACAGCCGCGGCGGCGCCATCAAGAAGAAGGAGGACGTCCATCGGATGGCCGAAGCCAACAAGGCGTTCGCCCACTACCGGTGGTAGTCGACCGCGATCCCACTCGGGAGTGAGCGGTGTTTTGCGCCAGTCCACACGATGGACTGGCAACGGCGGCCCCGGCCGGCTACAGGGGCGCGTTCCTTCCTGCGCCGTCGCGCAGGAGGCAGAGCTCGACGGGAACCACCCGCATCGCGTCCCTTCCGGGACCGTAGCGGTCAGGCCCGGCGAACGCATCCCGGGCAGCGCCAGCAGCGCTCGGGGATCAGGAACCCTCCGCGCCGGCGGCGTATCTGCCGGGCCTTCCGGAGTCTGAGATGGGCAAGGAAAAGTTCGAGCGTAACAAGCCGCACGTGAACATCGGCACGATCGGCCACGTCGACCACGGGAAGACGACGCTGACCGCGGCGATCACCAAGGTTCTGGCCCAGAAGGGCGGCGCGAAGTTCCTGGCGTACGATCAGATCGACAAGGCGCCGGAAGAG
>JBEBJW010000045.1:0-14405 GCA_040079715.1 Myxococcota bacterium
GTCCCCGCCTGCTCGAGCACCGGGTACGTCCCGCCGCCGCCGCGCCGCGGAGACGACGCGGTCGAGGTCCTCGGCGCGGACGCCGACTGGACCGACGCCCGGACCAGCCTCGGGGTGATCGGACCGGACGAGCTGCCGGACTGGCTCGCCGCCCGCGGGTTCGAGCTCGATCCCGCCACCGCCGCCGCCCTCCAGCCCCACCTCGACGCCGGCGAGCCGATGCTGACGATCCAGCCGGATCGACCGGTCGCGGTCGGGGCGTGGCTGCCGCCGGTCCGGTTCCGGGTCGCGCCGGGCGATCTGGACCTCCCGGTGGCGCTCGGGGTCGCGCCGGAGCACGCGCTCGAGCTGGTCGGGGTCGCCGGCCCGGAGGTGCCGAACCCGTCGATCCTGAACTTCCCCCGCGCCTATCCGCAGCGTGACTGCCTGATCCCGAACGGCGAGGACGGAGACACCTGGCTCGCCGAGTCGCGGGCCGCACTCGCGGTCGACGCACCCCTCGCGGTGTGGGTGCTCGAGCACGCAGGCACCGCCGACGTGTGCGACCCGTGCACCGAAGACGCGATCGATCCCCTGGTGCTCGGCGGGTTCGGGTTCGATCTCGATCCGTCGTCGACCCGCCTGTCGCGGATCTGGCTCGGCGGCGCCGCGATCGACGAGGATCCGCGGCTGTCGTTCGCGGTCGGCGATCCGAACGACACCGCGTACGTGCTGATCGCGTCGAACCCGGAGCTCGGGTTCGCGTTCCCGGTGTGCGGCCACGACGCGCCCGCCGCCGACGCCCAGGTCTGCGACCAGATCCACCCGCCGGACGGCGCCGGGTGCGCCACCGCCCCGGCCGTGGTCCCGCTCGGCCTGGTCGTCGCGGTCCTCGCGCTCCGCCGGCGCGGCGCGTCGAGGGTGTTGGCGCTCGGCCTCGTGTGGCTCGCCGTCCTCCCCGCGACCGCCCGGGCCGCCCCGCGCCGATCCGACCCCCGGACCGAGGTCGCCGCCGCGTGGGCGGTGGTCGGGACCGACCGGATCGTGCCGACCGGCCTGTCGAACGGCGCCCCGTGGCTCGCGAACCCGTACCTCGGGGTCGAGGTCCGGCGGAGCGTGTTCTCGTGGCGGGACGCGCGGAACGTCGGGATCCTCGGCGGGGTCCGCGGGATGGTGGGGAAGGCCGCGCCGTGGAGCGCCCGCGGGGTCGTCGGGTTCGGGCTGGTCGAGCCGACGATCGGGCTCGATGCCCGCCACGGGCGGTTCCGCGAGGCGAGCCCGTGCTGGTTCGGTCGGTACGGGCTCGACCTCACCGCGACCGCGCTGATCCC
This sequence comes from Myxococcota bacterium, assembly GCA_040079715.1. Classification (GTDB taxonomy): domain Bacteria; phylum Myxococcota_A; class UBA796; order UBA796; genus JACKER01. The sequence continues at coordinate 1,311 of JBEBJW010000045.1, forward strand.
GAGCGTGTCGCCGCCCCGGGTCACCGTGTCGGCGGGGGTCCACGCCGGGTTCGGCGCGTGGCTCGGGCGCGGGACCACCCGGACCGCGGTCGAGCTGCGCGGCGGGCTCCTGCCCCGCACGGATGGGTTCGAGACCGCGTTCCACCCGAACGTCGGGATCCCGGGCTGGATGTACTTCCCCGGGACCGCCAACGTGTGGCTGGTGGTCGGTCGCGCCGCGTACTGAACGGCGGTTATGGGGCTCCGGTGAAACCCACCTTGCTGGCCCTGGCGTTCGCGGCGTGCACTCCGGTCCCGGAGTCCACCACCTCCCTCCCCACGTTCGAGCCCGTGTCCGTCGGGTTCGCGTTCGACGGGGTGGTGCTGTCCGACGGCACCCTCGCCGCGTACCAGTACGCCGGCGCGGTGTACGATCCGGCGGTGCTGCTGGTGTTCGCGTCCGACGCCTACTTCACCGGTGGCGACCCGTACGCCGAGTCGTGCGCGGTGATCGCGTCGTACGCGCCGGCCCCGCTGCCGTCCGACGCCCCGCTCGCCACCGCCGACGACAGCCCGCTGTTCTTCGGGTACGACGCGACGATCGCGATCGACGGCATCGGGTGCGCCGGCCGGGTGGACCCGACGGTGTACGGCGACGACGCGAGCGGCCTGTGGGGCCCGTTCGACGGCGCCCGGTTCGGCCTCGGGTTCGGCCCGATGACCGACCCGCTGCTCGCCGAGTGGGACGCCGAGGTGATCGACGAGGTCGGCGTGTCGATGATCGCCGAGTGGATCGGGGTCGAGGCGGCGGACGGAACGCTGGTCGCCACCGATTGGACCACCGCCCTGTGGTCGGCGTGGGACGAGGCGTCCGGCGATCTCCTGTTCAGCGAGGACGCCGAAGGCAACCAGCTCCTGGTCCCGGTCGACGTGACGGGCCTCGTCCCCGGCGATGTCCTGCCGGCGGGGTACACCCGGAGCTACCCCACGGTGTATCCGGACCTCGCCACGTTCACCGAGTAGCGCCACGTGTCGGTCACCGGCGTTGCGGTCACCGGCGTTGCGGTCACCGCGTTGGCGTCACAGGATCGCGGTCACAGCGCGATCCGGACCCCGACGAACCCGCCGTAGGTGTCGTTCAGCCCGACGTTCAGGTGGCCGAACACCTTCAGCAGCAGCACGTTGGCCTGGACCCCGACGAACAGCCGCCCGACTGCGGGATCGGCGTCGCCCGCGCCATCGATCGACACCCCGACCGACCCGATGTCGGCCGACTCCCCGGCGACCTTCGCCTCGACCGGGCCGGACAGAGACGCCGCGCTGGTCGCGGTCGCGGTGTTCAGGTCGAGCCCCGCCCCGACGTACGCCGTCGCCACCAGCAGCCGGAGGTTGGTCGACAGCTCGAGCGGGATCGTGCCCGCCCCGGCCGAGATCCGGTAGTCGCCGGTCGCGGTCCAGGTCAGCGAGCCCGGCCCGGTCGCCTGGGTCAGCGGCAGCGCCTGGGTCAGCTCGAGCGCGTAGAACGACCGCTCGTACCCGGCGGTGAGGTCGAGCCCGCCCCACTCGACCACCTTCAGGTTCACCGGCCCGAACAGCTTCAGCTGCGCGTGGGCGCCGAAGTTGTACATCGAGGCCCGGAACGTCCGGTTCGCCGGCGGAGAGAACGCGAGCCCGTTGACGTACACCATCAGGTGGTCCAGCGGTCCCTTGTCGCCCGGGGTGAACATCCCGAGGTTGACGCCCGCGCACAGTGACGCCATGAACGCGAACCCGCCCTCCGGCAGCTCCGTCGGCCCGCGGACGAACGACAGCGGCACCCCGGACACCGAGCTCCCGACCACGCCGCCGATCGAGAACTTCTTCGGGTTCGACGCGTAGTCGACGCCCATCCCCTTCAGCGCCATCGCGTCGGCGTTCGCGAACTGCCGCAGGTACGCGTCGGGATCGGCCAGGCCGAGCTGGTCGGTGATCGCCCCGCCGAGGTCCTGCTCGACGGCGTCCACGTCGACGCCCGCGTCGGCGGCCTGTTGCGCGTTCAGGTCGAACGTCACGGTCTGCGCGGTCGCGGTCCCGATCAGAAGCTGCAGCATGGGTCTCCCTCCGGCGGCCTCATGGTACCCGGACGGGCCGAGGCGGCTGGCAGTTTGGACACCACCAGGTGCGCCGAGGGAGACCCTCCCCGGAGACCCGGCTTTCGATGCTGGCTCTGCACCGCAGGCACGGACGACCACCCCGGTCGTACACCCAGTGCGGCGCCGGCGCCCCGGGGGGCGTGGTGATCCGGCGCCCGGGCCCGAGGTTCCGCTGGAGCAATTCGCGCCCCAGGGTGTACAGCGCGCGCCAGTCGGATTCGGCCAGCATCGCCGGGGGATCGAACGGGTGGAGCCGCCGGACGAACAGCACCTCGGACTGGTACACGTTGCCGAGACCGCACGCGACGGTCTGATCCAGCAGCACCTCGGCGATCGCCGGGAGCCCGCTCGCCGCGGCGCGGGCGACGACCTGGTCGAGGTCGATCGCGTCGGCCAGCAGGTCCGGCCCGAGCGCGGTCAGCACCGGGTGGACCGGGCGGAGCCGATCCCGGGTCCGCTCGACCGTCGGCGCGCCGACACACACCACCGTCGCCTCGGCGAGCTCGAGCCGGAGCGCGACCTGGCCGAGGGAGAACCGCAGCGTCCCCGGGGCGCCGATCCGCCACTTGCCGTGCATCCCGAGGTGGATCCGGATCGCCTGGCCGTCGTCGAGCGAGATCCACAGGTGCTTGCCGACGGGCTCGATCGCACTGACGGTCCGTCCGTCGAGCCCGAACGCGACCGACGGCCACCGGCTGGCGGCGGCGTGGATCACCTGCCCGATCAGCACCGGCGCGAGCTTCGCGGCCGCCCGGCGGATCGTGTCGCCCTCGGGCACCGGTCAGCTCGGCTCGGTCAGCGCCCGGACGGCGTCGAGCCGGTGGCGGACCGCGTCGCTCGTCGCGCCGAGGACGGTGACGTGGCCGAGCTTCCGCCCGGGGCGCGGCTCCTTGCCGTACAGGTGGACCCGGGCGCCCGGGATTGCCAGCAGCTCGGTCATCGGCGGGACCCGCCCGAGCAGGTTGACGCAGCCGCACGGCAGCCCGACCTCGGTCGATCCGATCGGCCAGCCGACCACCGCCCGCAGGTGGTTCTCGAACTGGCTGGTGAACGCGCCCTCGATCGACCAGTGGCCCGAGTTGTGGACCCGGGGCGCCATCTCGTTCGCGAGCAGTCGATCGCCGACCTGGAACAGCTCGATCGCCAGCACCCCGACGTACCCGAGCCCGACCGCGACCTTCCGCGCGATCTCGTCGGCGCGCGCCTGGAGCACCGAGACCGGCGGCCCGTTCGGCGACTCGGGCGCGGGGGCGACCGACCACCGGAGGATCCCGCCCGCGTGCCGGTTCTCGATCAGCGGCCAGGTGGCGATCTCGCCGGCGAGGCCGCGGACGACCAGCACCGACAGCTCGCGGTCGAACGGGACCACCCGCTCGAGGATCGACGGCGCCCGGCCGAGCACGTCGAACGCGCCGGCAGCCTGTTCGGGATCCGCAAGGTACAACTGGCCTTTTCCGTCGTAGCCCATCCGACGGGTCTTCAGGATCGCCGGCAGCCCGAGCACCTCGATCGCGGCGCGCAGCTCGTCGATCGACGCGACCGGGGCGAACGCAGCGGTCTCGACGCCGTTCGCGCGGAAGAACCGCTTCTCGGCCAGCCGATCCTGCGCGACCTCCAGCGCGTCCGGGCTCGGGTGGACCGGGACCCGATCCGCGAGCCACCGCGCCGCGTGGACCGGCACGTTCTCGAACTCGTACGTCACCACGTCCGACGCCTCGGCGAGCCGCGCCAGCGCAGGGTGGTCCTCGTACGGCGCCGCCAGGATCGCGCCCGCCCCGGTCGCGCTCGGCGACGGCGACGGCTCGAGGAACGTGCACGACAGCCCGAGCGGCGCGCCCGCCTGTCCGAGCATCCGGCCGAGCTGCCCGCCGCCGATCACCCCGACCCGCACTCACTCCTCCCGCGGATCGGGGTGGTCGAGGACCGCCCGGGTCTGGTCGGCCCGGAACAGCCGGAGGGCCTCGCGGACCGCCGAGTCTTCACCGGCGAGGATCGCCGCCGCGAACAACGCCGCGTTCGCCGCGCCGGACTCGCCGATCGCGAACGTGGCGACCGGGACCCCGGCCGGCATCTGGACGATCGACAGCAGCGAGTCGAGCCCGTTCAGCGACTTGCTCATCACCGGCACCCCGAGCACCGGGACCGCGGTCTTCGACGCCAGCATCCCCGGCAGGTGGGCCGCTCCGCCCGCCCCGGCGATGATCGCGCGCAGCCCGCGTCCCTCGGCGGCGGCGGCGTACTCGAACAGCCGGTCCGGGGTGCGGTGGGCCGAGACCACCTGGACCTCGTGGGCGATCGCCAGCCGGCCGAGCATCTCCGCCGCCCGGGACATCGTCGGCCAGTCCGAGCGGCTCCCCATCACGATGCCGACCCGCGCGTCCATCGACCCCCCGAGGAACGTCGACGGTAACGTGGCGTTCTCCGGGTCGCCATCCCCCGCTCGACCCGGTGGACGCCGCCGCGGGGCCGGTCTACCATCCGGACGAGGAGCGCGGGATGGCCGGCGAGGACGAGGTGCTGGACAGCGTCGACGAGCTGACGCTGCGGGTCGAGCTCGATCTGGTGCCCGAGTGGTCGAACACGCTCGAGCGGATCGCGGTCCACCACGGGGCGCGGGTCGCGGTCGGGGTGCTCGGCGACGCGCTCGGGGTGAAGGTCGCGCTGGCCCCCGAACGGAAGGATCGGTTCCTGGCCGATGTCGAGCGGATGTGGGACCTGTTCGTCGAGCGCCGCAAGCGCGAGGGCCGCTGGCGGCGCTGATCGGCGCGCGGGACCGGCGTCGTGGGACCGGGACCGGCGGCCGGACCCGATCGTCGGACCCGACGGTCAGAACCGCGTGACCAGCGCCCACCGACCCGCGCTGTACCGAACGCGGTTCGCGTCGCGCAGCTGCTTCAACACGTAGGTGACCTCGATCGGCGGCATGTCCGGGTATTGCTCGCGGGCGGCGTGGCGCACGCCGGCGACCAGCACCGCCTCGGCCAGGCCCTTGTCGCTGGTCCGCGCCAGGCGCTCGAGGCACTGGTCGACCACGAAGTCGCGGCGCTCGATGTCGACCACCGGCTTCGGGCGCGGCGTGGCGGGCGCCTTCTCCTTCGCCGTCCGGGTCCGACCGGTCCCCTCCGCCCGCTCTCCCCGCTCGCGGGGGGCCGTGGACGGCTCGGGCGACGGGGCGCGCGGCTGGACCATCTCGGCGCGCTGGATCCGCGCCTTGCGCGTGCTCAGCGGGAACGCCTCCGGCGGCTCGGACGACCACCGCTCGAGCAGGGCGGACACCCGGGCGGTGGCGCGCTCGGGCTCGCGGCCCTCTTCGGCCAGCATCTCCCGGAACAACAGCGGCACCTGGGTTCCGGACAGCTCGCCGAGCTCGTCGAGGAACTGCTCCCACGAGCGTCCCTTCGGGATGTCGGCCACCTGCCGACGCAACCCCTGAACGAACGCCTGCAACCCACGATCGAGCGGCTTCGGTCGGCCTTCGGTCACCGCGAGCTCGATCAGGTCCATCACGTTGACCAGCGCGATCTGGCCGATCGGACGACGCAACAGCTCGGGGAGTTGGACCTCGAGCAGGGTCGGGTCGGAGCCGCGGAGCGGCAGGACGGGCACGAACCGATTCAACGGGCCTCCGGACGTGGACGGTGGAGCGCAGAAGGGTAACGGGGGCTCCGGGAGCCGTACAGGGCCCCGCCGGAACCGAACGGAGAACCCATGCGGATCACGAAGGTGTACACGCGGACCGGCGATCGAGGTACGACGCGGCTCGTCGGGGGCGAGGAGCGACGGAAGGACGACGCGCGGATCGAGGCGTACGGCACGGTCGACGAGCTCAATTCGGTGATCGGCGTCGTCCGATCGACCGACGATCCGGCGATCCCCGCCGAATCACGGGCTTCGCTCGACGCGATCCTCGGAGAGGTCCAAGACGACCTGTTCAACGTCGGGACCGATCTCGCGACCCCGGCCGCGGCGCGGTGGGACGGGATGTACCAGGTCGGGGATCGCGACGTGGAGCGACTCGAAGGGTGGATCGATCGCCACAACGAGGCGCTGGCGCCGCTCCGCGAGTTCGTGCTCCCCGGCGGCGGTCCGATCGGGGCCGGGCTGCACCTCGCGAGGACGGTGTGCCGGCGGGCCGAGCGGCGGTCGCTCGGGGTGGCGGACGAGCAGCCGGCGCTGATCGACGGGCCGATCCGGTACCTGAATCGGCTGTCGGACCTGCTGTTCGTGCTGGCGCGGTGGGCGGCGCACGCGGGCGGGCGGCCGGAGGTCACCTGGCGGAACCCGTCGCACCGGACGCGTCCGACGCCGTGACCCACCGGCCGACGAGCCGCAGGTTCAGCAGGTTGATCACGGCGTGGGCGACGATCGGGGCCAGCGCCGCGCCGCTCCACGCGTACAACCCGGCGAACGCGAGCCCGAGCGGGAACGCGATCACCGGCCACGGCCACAGGTCGCGCTCGGCCGGGAAGTGCGCGAGGGCGAACAGCAACGTGGCGATCAGCACGCCGAGCCGCTCCTGGAGCACCGCCCGAAACAGGAGCTCCTCGCCGATCGCCGACGACGCGGCCACCACCAGGCACGCGGTCCACGACGGGCGCCCGACGGCCCGGGCCAACGCCCCCACCATCCGCTGCGCGATCGGCGACAGCGGCACCGCGGCGTACGACGCCCCGACCACCGCGAGCCCGACCGCGAGGCCAGCCGCGACGTCGCGCGGGACGTGCTCGCCGACCGTGCGGACCCACAGCGCGAACTCGCCGCCGACGTAGAACAGGTACAGCAGCGAGCCGAGCGCGACCGGCAGGTAGAACAGCACGGTGAGCACGTCGAGGGCCCACGCCTCGAGCCGGTCGACCGCGTCGTCGTCCGTGTCGTCGTCCGAGCGGCCAGCCCCGTCGCGGTCGGACCCGTCGCCGTCGAGCGCCGGGGCGGAGGGTGGGCGGTCGTCGACGTCCCCCGCCGGCCCGGGGCCTCCACCAGGGTCGGTCACGTCAGAACCGGACGCGGAGGGCCGGGAGCGGCGCCCCGTCCCCGTCGAGGATCACCCCCCAGGTCAGCGTGCCCGCTCCGACGGCCAGCACCGCGAGCGACGCGATGTACAGCCGGTTCGTCTGGCCCTGGAGCGACTTCAGCGGATCCGGCGAGGTCGCGTCCTCGAACTTCTGCCGGGTGGCGAACGACGCGTAGTACACGGCACCCGCGCCGGCGACCACGATCCCGCCCCCGATCATCAGCGGTGTCTTCTCCCACGGCCGATCCCGCTCGATCACCACCGTGGAACCTGCGACCTTCGACTGAAGCGGACGGGCCGGCTTCGGCGAGGGTGCTGCGTCGACCACCGGCTTCGGCGCCGCAGCGACCGGCACCGGCACCGGCTTCGGCGCCGTCACGGGCGGGTCCTTGACCTTCTTCGCCTTGCCCGCCGCGACCGGCGCCGCGAGGACCAGCACCTCGTCCGGGAACGCGTTGCCGTCGATCACCCACGACTTCACGCCGGATCCGCCGTCGAACTGGAACACGTGCCAGCGATCGCCGCGCGCCTTCGGCTCGAGCAGCTTGCGACCGTCGAGGTACGCCGCGCCGGCCGCGAGCGTGGCGCCCGCCACCGGGGCCTCTTCGCCCCCCGCCGCGAGCTGGGCGGTGGCGTACACGTCGCGGACCGGGCTCGTCTCCGACAGGTCCTCGAGCCCGTACGCGAACGACTGCTCGATCTCGGCCGCGGTCCGGAGCCACGCGCCGCCCCCGTCCGGATCGCCGCTGACCACCAGCCCGGCGCCCACCGCCCGGATCGCCCGGCCGGCGATCATCCGAGGAAGCACCTCGGTCATGCAACCGAAGCCGTTCTGCAGGTTCGCCGACGCCTTGCCGGCGTTCTCGTCGTCGTTGTTCCGGAGGAACGTCTCGACCGACACGAGATCCTCGAGCATCGCGTCGACCGAGTACGGCTCCGGGCAATCCGCCGCTGCGGCCGAACGGCCTCCGGCCACGATCCCCCACAGTACGACGCTGACCACCGGCCCTCCGAACCGGGAAGGTAGCACGCCGGCCGTCAGGGCGGCGGGGCGGGGGACGCTCCCGCCCCGGGCGATGGAGCGGGGAGCTCGTCGAGGCCGTCGCCCTCGGGCGCGCCGACCCGCAGCGGCGGCCCGAGGGTCCAGATCGGCCCGCCGCCGGTGCACGCGGCCGACCGGTACACCACCGACAGCCACGGATCCGCCCACAGCGCGCCGTCGACGGTCGCTCCCCCCGCGCACTCGGTCGGCCAACGGATCCACACGTCTTCGAGCGGCTGGTCGTCGATCGACACCGTCGCCGACCGCACCTGCTGCGCGTCGGTCGTCACCCAGGTGCCGGCGATCAGGTCCGGCATCTGGAGCTGGGCCTCGAGCGGCAGCCCGTCGGTGCCCGCCGGCGTCGAGTCCGGATCGATCGGCGGTGGGCGGATCGTGATCGCGTGCCCGCCGACCTCGAGCAAGACCCCCGGCTTGTCGAACGGCCGGGCGGATCCCGCGGGCGCGACCAGCGCCGGACGACGCGTCGGATCGAGGCCCCGCTCGGCGAACGCGGTATTGGCGGCTGCGAGCGCTGCCGCGGCGGCGTCTTCGGTCGTGCAGGGCGTCCCCGGCCCCGCCGCCTCGTACACCGTCCACCGGCCGATCGGGTCCCGGTGGCCCGGCGCAAGCAGCGCGAGGGCGAACCCGGCCTTCGGATCGACCCGACCGGCCGCCGGACAGTCCATCGCGTCGGCGATCGTGTAGTGGAGCGCGGCGGCGACCGCGCCTCCCTCGAGGTTCGCGTCGAGGATCTCGAACGAGGCGGTCGTCCACGGGCGCGGGTCGGTCCCCCCGGTCGGGAGCTGGGCGAACGGCAGGTCCTGCGGGTACCCGTCGACGTACAGCACCTGGTGCTCGACGCCGCCGGACGAGAAGGTCCAACCGCCGATCGGGACGCCGTCCTGGTACGCGCCGGTGGCCACAACTTCGTCGTCGTCGGTCCGGATGGTCCACACGCCGGTCCGCCGGGCGCTCTCGGTGAATCCACCGTCGATCACCGTGACGCCGCCGCGCTCGACCCGGAACGGTCCGACCGGCAGCCCCGGCCCGTCGGCCCGGACGCAGGTCACGACCTTGCCGCCCTCCGGCCAGCCCGCCGCGACCTCCCACTGGCCATCCGCGCAGCGCCCGCGGTCGAGCCCCACGTCCGGCACGGTCCGGTGGACCGCCACGTCGACCCCGGCGGCGGACTGGACCGCGATCGCGACCACCACTCGGTCCTGGACCCACCGCGCGCCGACGATCCGGTCGGTGCTCGACCCGAGCAGCTCGACCCCGTCGGTCCACCGGTCTCGGAGCGGCTCGAGGGTGCCGTCGATCGACACCCGGACGGGATCGATCGTCGGATCCGCCGCGTTCGCGTCGGTCCCCTCCGGCAGGAACGGCGCGGCGATCGACGGGACCGGGACATTCCCCGGAGCCGGGGCAGGTCGGATCGGAGGTGCGTCGGGGACCTCGGCCCCGCGGGGCTCGGGAACCGAAGTCCCCCCCGCGCACGCGAGGGACGCCGCCACCACGACGACGGCCGCGACCGCCCCGGCCCCGCGCGGCGCGGTCGCCCACGAGCTCCGCGATCCGATCCCGGGTGCGCGCAATCGGCCGCCCATCGTCCCTCCGGCCGCCAGTCGTACCTCAGGACGCCCGGCGGCGCGACCCGGCGTCCGGTCGCCCGCACCTCCCGCGTCCCGGCGACGCGAGGGGCGCCCCCCGTCGGGCGAGGCGGACCCGCTCCCGGGCCTGGATCGGCGCGGCGCGGCCCGGGGCCGACGCGAGGTCGAGATCGATTGACGACCGGGTGACGGCCCCCCATAGTGCGACCCTCGGAGGTGTCGGATGTGGCTCGGATGGATCCTGGCGTGCCAAGAGCACCCCAGCGACACCGGCGCGGATCCGTCGACGCCGTCCGACCCGACGATCGACGGCACCACCCCGTCGACGCCCACCACGACCGGACCGCAGCCGTGCGCGGCCGACCCGGACCTGTCGGTCACCCGATTCGCGATCGAGGAGCCGAGCTCGTTCCACAAGGTGAAGGCCACGGTGAAGCTGTCGAAGCCGGCGTCGCTCGCGGTGGCGTGCACCCGCCGCGACGACCCGACCGAGGTCCACCTGCTCGAGTCGGACGAGGCGACGAGCCACACGCTGAAGTTCGTCGGGCTGCGCGGAGGCACCGACTACGACTGCGTCGCCGCCCCGGTGTGCCCGACCGTGGACGGGGCCCCGGCGACCGCCTCGTTCCGGACGGTGGACACCCCGGACAGCACGGCGTCCGCGTTCGTCCAGAACGAAGACGGCTACACCGCCACCGGCGCCTACACCCTCGCGGACATCAAACCCGACTGCGGCGGCGGCGACGACGAGCGGAACTACCTCGTGATCCTGGATCCGAACGGGGAGCCGCGGTGGCGGTACGACCTGCCGGACGGCCTGAACGTCGGGATCGAAGCCGAGGTCGACGCTGGCTCGACCGGCTCGGGATCGGTGCTGTGGGCGGGGGGCGAGTCGACCGACGGCGCGCCGCGGCTGGTCGATCTGTTCGACGGTGAGGTGTGGAAGCTCGCCGGACCCAACGGCCGCGACGACATCGTGTACCACCACGACGGCAAGCGGATCTTCGATGGACGGATCTTGTCGGTCGAGCTGAACTACGACCCCGGGTGGCAGGCGTTCCAGCTCCGGCTGGTCGACCAGGCCAGCGGCGACACCACCTGGCTGTACGACTCGACCTCGGCCGTCGAGGAGGGACACCTGTGGCCCGGCTCGCCCGACGACGAAGATCCACACCACCTGAACTGGGCGGACGTGGTCGACACGCCGTCCGGACCGGTTGCGTACGGCAGCTTGTGCTACGCATACCAGATCGTGTCGATCGACGCGACGACCGGCGCGTTCCGGTGGCGCCTCGGCCCCGGCGGTGACCTCGATCTGCGCGGCCAGAACGGCCGACCGCTCGGCGGCGACGAGTTCCCGCAGTGCCAGCACGGCCTCCAGACCGACGGCGAGAGCCTGCTGGTGTACGACAACGGGTGGGACCGCGGCTACACGCGGGTCGTCGAGTACGCGATCGACGAGGACGCGCGCACCGCGACCGTCGCGTGGGAGTGGACGGAGGCGGACCGGTACCTCGAGCTGTACCACGGCGGCGCCGACTGGCTGACGTCCGATCACCAGCGGATCCTCGTGACCGAATCGAACAACGACTGCGACGTCGAGCGTCACAGCCAGTTCGTCGAGGTCGACCGCGCCACGGGCGACGTGGTGCAGCGGATGACCCTCCGCCGGGTCTCGGACTTCACGTACCGGTCGCATCGCGCCGGCGGGTGCGAGCTGTTCGCGAACGCGGCGTGGTGTCCGGCGGTGGCAGATCGGCTCGCCGCCCTCGACTCGGTGTTGCACTCCACCCGGTGATCCTCGGTCACACGATCGTGGTCGGCACATCGAACGGCAGTCGGCGCGGATCCGCGACTCTGAGCTGTCAAACCGGTCGTTTTCCGTCTTGGCGCTTCGCCACCACTCGGATATTGCGTATCGCGACGCAAGGTATCCGGCGGCGTGAGACCAATTCGGAGGGTCGGTGGCCGGAGGTGTTACCGCAGCGCGGGAGGCGGATCGTCGGTGGAGGCTCCGGTGAGCGGGCCTCGGCGGGACTGGTCCGGTCCGTATCGAGTCCCGGTGGACGCCGAACTCCCGCGGGCGATCCAGCCGCACGGAGCCCTGCTCGTCGCCCGACCCGCCGACCTGTGCATCGTCCGGATCAGCGAGAACTGCAACCAGGTGCTCGGGCGGCCGCCGCACGCGTGGGTCGGTCGACCGATCGAGGACGTGGTCGGACCGAAGGTCGGGAGCCGGCTGCGGGCGTCAATCTCGCGGGACCCGTTCACCACCCCGCAGCTCGTCGGGGCGGCCGGCGGGGTCGAGATCGCGGCCCACCTCGCCGGAGACCGGCTGATCGTCGAGATCGACCCGTACCCGGTGGGTCGGGCGGCGTGGGTGCCGCCGCCGGACCTGCTGAAGCGGGCAGCGTCGCGGATCGAGGCTGCGGACACGATCGACCGGGTGTTGGCCATCGCCACCCGCGAGCTCGCCCTCCTCGCCGGCTGCGAGCGGTTCGTCGCCCTCCGGCTCGGACCGGCCGGCGCGGGCCAGGTGGTGGCCGAACACCTCGGCGTCGCCGGCGGATCATGGCTCGGTAAGCACGTCCCGGCGGAGCTGTTGCCCCGGGTCGGGCTCGCGCGCCTCGCACGCCACTGGGTCCGGGTGGTCTGCGACACGACCGCCGCTCCGTCGCGGGTGCTCCCTGACGCAGAGCCGGTCGACCCGAGCGGGTGGGTGCTGCGCGCGCCGTCCCCGGCCCACGTGGCTCGCCTGGTCGATCTCGGCGCCGCGGCGGCGATCACGGTGGCGATCCGGGCCGGCGACCGGCTGTGGGGGCTGGCGACCGGCTTCTCCGCCCGGCCGCTGCGGTTCTCGTACGCCCACCGCGCCGCGGTCGAGTCGATCGGGCGGTGGGTCAGCGACCGGATGACGGCGTTCGCCGAGGTCGCCCGGACGATCGAGGGCATCCGGCGCCGGGACATCCACCGCCAGCTGGCGCGCCGGGTGGCCGCCCGCGGTCCGGCGGGGCTGATCGACGGCGAGCCGACCCTGACCGAGGGGATCCGCGCGATCGGCGCGGCGGTGTTCGACGGAGTCGGCTGGCTCACCACCGGGCGGGTCCCTCCGGGTCCGGCGCTCGACGGTGTGTGCGCGTTGGCTGCGGCGCGGCTCCTCCACGACGACGCCGCGGTGGTCGACGCGGGTTGCCTGGCCGCGCGGATCGGCCCCGGCCCGCGGGACGTGGCGCTGTGGTTTCGGGTCCCCGGGTTGCACGGCAACGACTTCGTCGGCAACCAAGACGAATTGCCTGGGCCTCCGCCCCACCCGCCCGGCGA
>JBEBJW010000046.1:0-14381 GCA_040079715.1 Myxococcota bacterium
ACGACTGCTACGTCCCGGCCGGCTGGTGCCGCGTCGGCGGGGATCCGCTCGCCCCGGGCGGGCTCCCGGCGCGTCGGGTGTGGGTCGACGGGTTCGTGATCCGCCGGTTCGTCGTCACCAACGCCGAGTACCTCGCGTTCGTCAACGCCCTCCCGGGCGAGCTCGCCGAGCGGTACGCCCCGCGCGATCGCGGCCGGGATCCCGGCACCTGGGGCGAGGTCCTGTACGGGCGCGACGCCGACGGGCGGTACGGGCTGCGGACCGACGCCGACGGTGACACCTGGCTCCCCGACTGGCCGGTGATCATGGTCGACCACGTCGCGGCCTGGGCGTACGCCCGGTGGCGGGCGGAGGTCACCGGGCTGCCGTGGCGCCTGCCGGGCGAGCTCGAGTGGGAGAAGGCCGCCCGCGGCACCGACGGGCGGATCTACCCGTGGGGCGACGCGCTGGATCCGAGCTGGTACGGCAACCGGCTCGCGTTCGCCGGGGCGCCGCAGGTCGAGCCGGTCACCGCTCGCCCGCTCGACGAGAGCCCGTACGGCGTCCGCGGGATGGCCGGCCAGGTCGTCGAGTGGACCGCGGACCGGATGTCGGTCGACGGGCCGTGCGCCGACGGCGGCCGGGTGGTGGTCCCCGACGGGTCCGCCGACGGAGAGGACGCGTGGGCCGATCGGCGCGCGCTGCACCGGATCGTGGCCCGCGGCGGGTCCCGGACCCACGACCTGAAGGCCGCGCGGTGCGCGTTCCGGTTGGTGGCCGATCCGTGGACCCGGAGCTCGAACTTCGGGTTTCGGATCGCGCGGGCCTGGGGCTGACATCGGTCGGGAGTTCAGCAAGCGGCGTGCCACCGTTCGATCGGCCGCGGTGGTGGATCGCGCCGCGCTCGGTCCACGATCGACGACCGGATCGGTCCACGATCGGTGACCGGGTCCACGATCGATGACGCGATCGATGACGCGATCGATGTCGCGGTGACGCGATCGCGGACGGCCGGCAGACGGCCGAGCGTCCGACTCAGTGGTTGTCCGAGATGTTCACCGGTCCCCCGACGCTGTCGATCTGGTCGACCACGGCCTGGGCGGCGGCGTCGCCGAGCGCGGGGTTGGCCACCACCGTCACCGACCCGCCGACCGAGGTGAGGCCAGCGAGCGCGCCGAGGTCGGTGAGCACCTCGTTCGACTGGACGTTCAGGTCCCTGCCGATCGACCTGAGCCCCTCCAGGCCCGCGCACGACACCAGCCCGCTGTTGCCGATCAGGACGAGGTCCTGTTCCACGTGGACCAGCCCGTCCAGGCCAGCGAGCGTGGCGAGGAGCGGGTTGTCCGTGATCGACGCGCCCCTGTCGACGGACTCGAGCCCCTCGAGTCCCGCGAGCGAGCCGAGCGAGTCGTTCCCGACGATCCCGAGCCCGCCCACGATCCGGACGCCGCGCAACGCCTCGACCGAGACCAGCGCCGCGTTGCCCGCGATGGTCAGCGAGTCCGGCGTGGTGAGCCCCTCGAGGCCGGCGAGCGTGGTGAGTGCGTCGTTGTCCTCGATCGCGTACCCCGTGGCGAGGACCCCGAGCCCGACGAGCGACCGGAGCGAGGGGTTCCCCCGGAGCGTGACTCCTTCCTCGATGGACGCGAGCGGGTCGAGCCCCGCGAGCGTCTCGAGGGCTGCGTTGTCCTCCACGTGGACGTAGCCCAGCGCCGCGAGCTGCTCGAGGCCCTCGAGGCTGCGGAGGCCCGTGTCCTGAAGCCACAGGCCGTAGGCCGATCTCAGCCCCTGCAGGCCGTCGAGCGACGCGACCGGGGTGTCCACGATCCGCGCTGCGTCTCGGACCGTGTCGACGCCCTCGAGGCCCCGTAGACTCGTGAGCGCCTCGTTGGACTCGATCCGCAGGTGGCCGACCTCGCCGTGGATCGCGCGCAGGCCTTCGACGCTCGCGAGGGACGCGTTGGACACCAGCCGCACCGCGCCGACCCCCTCGAGACCCTCCAACCCGTCGAGCGAGGTCAGCCGCGGGTTGCCCGCGACGAGCAGCTCCCCGCCGACCGTCCGGAGTCCGGCGAGGCCGCCCACGGACGCGAGGTACCGGTTGCCGCGGGGCTCCTCGTCGTACGTGGAGTACACGAATCCGCCGATCTCCAGCGCCCCGCCGACCGACCGGAGGCAGTCGAGGTCGTCGAGGTCGTCGAGGTCCGTCTGCGCGATCGAGACCGATCCGGTCACCGCCAGCCCGCAGGAGCCGTCGCAGAGGTGGGGGACGTCGGGACCGAGGAGGTCGCCGGTGATCGTGGCGATCCCGTCGACGGCGGCCCCGATGCGCGGGTGGGCGTCGTCGCAGTCCGTCGCGTGCGTCAGGCCGTCCGCGTCGAGGTCGTCGTCGGGGGTGGCGGGATCGCAGTCGTCGTCGAGCCCGTCGTACGGGACCTCGGCCTCGGCGCAGGGCGCGGCCGGCGGCGGCGGTGAGGACGGAGACGTGCAGGCGGCGAGGAGCAGGTGGATCACGGAACCTCCGGAGTGGCGATGTCGATGGGCGACCTCGAGCACGAGTCCTCCGGGATCGAGCTCCAGTATGCCACAGGCGTCCGAGCGCGGGCCATCGACGACCTCCTGGAGGGTGAGCCGTCGGTGCGGGGCGGGTACACTCGCAGACCCGATTCCCCGCTCGACCGCTCGGGGCTGGTTTCCACTGCATCGACGCCGACGGGCGACCGCTCGGGGCTGGTTTCCCCGCTCGACCGCTCGGGGCTGGTTTCTGGAGGGCCGATGGCTGTTCCCCGCTCGACCCGGCTCGACGCGCTCGACCTGCCGGCGTTCACCCTCGACCTGCTCCGGCGGTGGTGCCGGGACGTCGAGACGGTGGACGACTTCGACCAGAAGCGGATCCGGATGATGTTCGCCTCGCTCGTGCCGTGCAAGGAGCGGACGATCGGGATCCGCCTGTACCGCCAGTTCGGGCTCGCGCCGCTCGAGATCCGCGACGACGAGGTCAGCTCCGCTGGGTGCCTGTACGTCGACGGCGCCCCCGACGCGGTCCGCGAGGCGCTGATCGCGATCCATCGCGACCACGGGCTGGTCTCCCGCCCGGTCGACGCGGTGGAGATGGGCGATCACCGGGTCCACCGCGCGCCCCGGACGGACTGGGCGTCCGACGCGATCGTGGTGGTGCCGGCCGGGGTCGGCGCCGGGGTCGGGACGGCGGTCGGCAGCCGGGAGTGGGAGCTGTCGTTTCCGGGGGCGAACCTGCTCGCGATCGCGCTGTCGCGGTCGTTCCCGGTGCTGGCGCTCACCCGGTGCGAGGCGTTCCGCGAGATCAGCGTGTACCAGGGCGGGGAGGCGGTCCACACCTGGCTCCCCCACGCCCGCGCGCCGTTCCGGTCCGCCGACCGCGCGGTCCCGATCCCGCCGGCGCTGCTCGAGCCGTTCGGGGCGTTCGACGGGGACCTCGAGGAGCTCGGACCGGAGGCCTACGGGTGTCAGGGGTTCTGGACCGAGGTCGAGGGGATCTTCGACACCTACGCCCACGACGATCCACCTCGCCCGGTCGAGGAGGTCCTCGCGTTCGACCGCGCGTCGCCGGACCCCGCGGGGACCGGACCGGCGAAGGCCCCGAAGGCTCCGAAGGCCGCGAAGGCTCCGAAGGCCCCGAAGGCCCCGAAGGCCCCGAAGGCGCCGGCGTCCGGGGCGTCGGTGCTGGCGATCGTGTCGAAGGCGCAGTTCGAGGGGGACACCCGGTTCGGTGGGGCGAAGCTCGGCGACGCCCTCAGGATCGACCGGTACGCCAGCGCGAGCCGCGCGCTGGCCCGGGCGGCCGGCGGGGCGCTGTACCTGGTCACGGTCCGACCGGGTGAGCGGCTGTGGCTGGTCGGGATCCTGGAGGCGCCGGTGTCCGGCGACGGAGGGTGGACGGCGGCGCCGAGCGAGGTGCGGGTGACGGATCTGACGGGGATCCTACCGGCGCTCGGGATCGCAGCGGCCCCGGGGAAGCTCGGGATGTCGCTCCAGTCTCCGCGGACGCTGACGGCGGAGGCGGTGGCGGCGATCCGCGCTGCGGCGGGGCTCGTCGCGGACGGCGGGTAGCGTTCCACGTGGAATGCGATGGGGCGCCTGCTGACGGTGGACCCGTCGGCGACCGCGTTCGTCACGAATCGAGGGCGCCGCCGGCGATCGCGAGGTCCAGCAGGTCTTCGACGCCCAGCTCGATGGCGAGCCCCGGGGAGCTGCGAGCATCCCGGTGCTCGAGGGCACGGGCAGGCCAACGCGTCCATCGCCGCGGACGACGTTCGTCCTGCTCGGCGCGCCGCAGCTCGCGGTACGCCTCGCGGAGCGTCACCGCGCGCCGACGCGTACCGCAGGTCCCGTCCCGCGCGCCGAGCTGCAGCGCGAGACGAACCCGATCGCCGGGCGTCATCGCGGCCTCCCGAGACCGCTGCTCGTCGCGGAGCGGATCGGCCAACCCGCTGCGCATCGCTCCCCTCCCGGAGCGTAGCCCCGCGAGACCCGCGCTCGCTGCTCACCCGGCGGGATCGAGCTCGGCCGCGACCCGCTCGAGGTGGTCCATCGCCTCCTGCATCCCGGCCTCCATCCCGGAGTTCAGGTGGAGGTCCCGCTCGGCGCGGGTCGCGTGGCGGACCCGGATCGTGACCCGGGTGCCGGCCCCGTGCGCGGCGAACGTGACCACGTTCAGCGCCTCGGCGTGGGGCATCGCCTCGAACACCTCGGTGTTCACCAGCCGCTCGTTCGGGACGATCTCGCGGAACACGCCGTGGAACGCGACCTCGAACCCCCGGTTCGCGACCATCACGTACCGCCACCCCCCGCCGACCCGCAGGTCGACCTCGGCGACGGTGACCTCGCCGCGATCCCCGCTCCACCACCGCCGGATCAGCGCCGGGGTGGTCCACGCGCGGTACACGAGCGCCGGGGGCGCGCGGAACACCCGCGCGATCTCGAGCTCGGTGTCGCTCGGGGTGGTGACCACCGCCCGATGGCTACCCGTCGTCGTCGTCGTGTTCGTCGTCGTCATCGTGTGGTTCCTCCAGGAGATCGTCCAGCACACCGTCGAGCGCGTCGAACCGCGCCGACCACAGCCCCTCGAACCCGCCGACCCACGCGTGGATCGCGGCGAGCGGGCGCGGATCGAGCCGGTACACCCGCCGCCGCCCGTCGTCCCGCGCGGCGACCAGCCCGACCTCGCGCAGCACCCGGAGGTGCTTCGACACCGCGGGCTGGGGCAGCCCGAGCGCCGCGACGAGCTCGCCGACCGGCCGCTCGCCACCGGCGAGGACCTCGAGCAGCTGCCGCCGCCGGGGCTCGGCGACCGCGTTGAACGCGTCGGTGGTGGTCGGGGCGCGCGCCATCCCGGACGTCATATTCCGATATGAGAATGTGTCAACCCGTGCAGGTCCGGTGACCGGGGCGCCGCCCCGGGCGCCGCGCTCGATCACCGCGCGGTCTGACCGCTCCGCGACGGCCGGTCCTGCTCGCTCCTGGCCACGAGCCGCCGATGCTCGTGGAGGTCGCGCGGCTGGGACGGGCCATCACAGCAGAGGAACCGAACGCCGCGGCGGGCCACCGCCTCGAGCGCCGCCCACTCCCGGACCTGCCGGCGCGGGGGCGGACGGAACCCGAGTCCCAGTTCGATCGCCGGCAGGCCACAGTCGGGGCAGCGCGCCTCCGTCGGCACGCCGCTGGGGTCCACTTCCTCTCGGAATCGCCGCTTGAACGCCTTTCGACACCCGAAGCAGACGTATCGGGGCTTGTACCGGGACCACGCGTACCTGCAACCCAGGTGGGATCCGCACGGGCAGCACGGGTACGTGAGCACGAGGGGCATGGTCCTCTCCGGGAGCTCGATGGGCGGACGGCTCGAACCGGGTGCGTCCGCTCGAATCCTCGATAGCTCGGGGCGCGGTTCGTCGTCACCCCCGCGGAGCGGGGTCGGCGAGGAGGCTGCGCAGGGGATCGCCCACGACCCCGCAGGCCACCGACGGCCGGAGGCCGGGCCGCCGAGATCCTGCCGAAAACGCCGACGATCACCGAACCACGTGCGTTCGGCGTCGCCGCGAGCGATACTGAACAGGTGTTCGGTGGAGCTGCGCGATGGTGTGGGACATCAACGAGGGCCGGTACACCTGCGTGCTCGCCGGGGGGCTGGTGGCGCACGCGGCGCGGACGTCGGTCGGGTGGGAGCTGCTGGTCCCGGGGGCGAACATCCACGAGCTGGTGCGCAACCCGCAGCTCGCGACCTGGCTGACGGCCCGCCCGGTGATCGAGCGGCTGATCCGGGCCCGGATGAACGGGTTCGACCCGCACGCGTGAGATCTCGCGCGTCGTTCGGTCCGGTCAGGTACAGTATGGGCGGCACGGCGGATGGAGCGGAAATGTCGGTTCGATGGGTGGTGGCGGCGGCGTGGGCGCTGGCGGCGTGCTCGGACGGGACGGCGACCGATCTCGGGACGAAGGACGCGGGCGACGCGGACACCGACACCGACACCGACACCGACACCGACGCGGACACGGACAGCGACGCGGACTCCGACACGGACACCGACACCGACTCCGACTCCGACAGCGACAGCGACACCGACTCGGACAGCGACACCGACCCCGCCGCGGGGTGCGAGGCGACGGGCGGGGAGGTCGACACCGGGGCGTGCTGCGAGGCGGTCCTCGAGGACTTCCCGTCGTCGTGCGCGACCGGCGCGTGCGGGTGCTCGCTCGAGTTCTCGCACATCCTGCAGGTGTGCGTGTGCCCGCTCGACTACTGCTTCGACGGGCTGCACTGTATTCCCCGCTGAGGGGTTCCCCGCTGAGGGGTTCCCCGCTGAGGGGTTCCCCGCTGAGGGGGTTCCCCGATGACGGTGGCTCAGTCGAGGTACGGCGAGACCACGAGCTCGGCGCCGATCCGGCGGATCACGAGGCGGATCCGGTCGCCGGTCTTCACCTTCAGCGGTCGGGTCCACCCGCAGACCATCTGACCCCAGTGGGTGCCGGCGCCGGGCGGGTTCGACATCCAGATCTCGTCGTCGAGCTCGGCCGAGAACCACACCAGCGCGCCGCCGACCGCCCCGTCGACCCGCGACCACACCACCGCCTCGGTCTCGGTCGGCGGCGGGGTGTTGGTGCCGATCGGAAGGTCCATCACGCACGCGATCGTGCTCACGGCGCGCTCGCCGTGGGTCACGAACCGCATCGGGTGCCACACGTCGAGCGACGCCAGCAGCGGCCCCGGGTCGAGCGCGTGCTCGGCGCACAGCCGGCGCACCTCCTTGTTCGCGACCTCGAACTCCTCGGCCGGCTCGGGGACCCACGCGAGCGCGACGTACACCTTGAGCCGCCGCGGCGACATCCGGCCGCCGGGGGCGAGCCAGGCGGCGGCGGCGTCCATCGCCGGGATCACCCCCTCGAGGAACGGGTCCGCGTTCAGGAGCTCGCTGAACGCGAGGTCGACCGGGCGCGGCTCGAGGTCCTGGAGCTTGCCGTGGAGCACGGTCACCTGGCCCTCGAGGCCGTTCGCGAGGACCAGCGCCCGGGTCCGCTCGACCACCTCGGTCGACTCGACCGCGTAGACGTGCGCCGCGCCGAGCTTGGCCGCGATGCACGACAACAGCCCGGTCCCGCAGCCGACCTCGAGCACCCGGTTGCCCGGCGCGCGGGCGGTCAGCATCCGCACCAGCGCGTCGTTGCGGGGGCGGTCGGACAGCAGGCGGGTGTGTTCCCAGGGATCCCCGAACTCGGCAGGCAGGCGGTCGTGCATGCCGGCGGCAGTAACTCGGGGTACCGTCGAGGGGCGCGACAGGATGAACAGAGGGTAGGCCGGCGACGCGAAGCGTGGTTGGGTGCGGGGATGAGCTCCGCGTCGCCGGCGCGCGCCCCTCTGCGCGCTGAGCGATCTCCGTCATTGCACGGGTCGTGCCACGGCTCGCGGACGGGCGGACGCCCGGTTCGTGCGATCGGGTGCGGCGGGTTTGCCGCAGTGGATCGACCATCGTCGGTTCGGGGGTCGTCCCGGGGCCCGGACCGCGGTAGGTGGAGGGGCAGTGGCACCCGCTCCCGAGCAAATCGGCCCGTACCGGGTGCTCCGCCCGATCGCCACCGGCGGCACGGCGGAGGTCTACGAAGTCCAGGACGTGGCGAGCGGAGAGCGGCTCGCGTTGAAGCTGCTCGTCGGCGTCGGGACGTCCGCCCGCCGGTTCAACCGCGAATACGAGGCGATGACCCGCCTCAATCACCCGTCGATCGTCCGAGTGTACCACTACGGGTTCCACCAGGGGCAGCCGTGGCTGACGATGGAGCTGCTCCGCGGCCAGCCGGCCCAGGCGTACGTCAAGCGGGCCGGCAAGGTCGGGGCGGAGGAGCGGACCGCCGAGGTCCTCCGGATCGGGTTCCACGTCGCGAAGGCGCTCCACTACATCCACGACCGGAAGATCGTCCACCGCGACCTGAAGTCGGCCAACGTGCTGGTGCTGCCGGACGAGCGGATCAAGCTGCTCGACTTCGGGGCGGCCGCGGTCCTCGACGCGCCGGACCGGATCACGATCGATGGCGAGTTCGTCGGGACGTTCGCGTACGCCTCACCCGAGCAGCTGTCCGGCAAGCAGGTCGACTGGCGGTCGGACCTGTACAGCCTCGGGGTGCTGCTGTTCCGGCTGCTGACCGGCCAGCGCCCGTTCGAGTCCGACGTGATCGAGGACCTCGTCCGGATGCACCTGCACGAGACGCCGCCGGACCCGCGGACCTACGCGCCGGGCCTCGATCCGACGCTGTCCGAGCTGGTGCTGAAGCTGCTGGCGAAGGAGCCGGGAGATCGCCCGCCGACCGCCGACTTCGTCGCCCAGCGGCTCGAGGAGCGCAACGGCCGCCCGTTCTCCACCCGGTCGAAGATCGCGCTGCACGATCCGGGGTCCGCGAGCC
Source organism: Myxococcota bacterium (assembly GCA_040079715.1). Lineage (GTDB taxonomy): Bacteria > Myxococcota_A > UBA796 > UBA796 > JACKER01. The sequence goes on from JBEBJW010000046.1 coordinate 8,905, forward strand.
GCGACCCCGAGCGCCGGCGGCTGTGGGAGCACCTCACGACCGGTCCGGCGGCGACGCTGGTGCTGATCGACGGCGAGGAGGGCAGCGACCGCGTCCGGTTCGTCGAGTCGGCGAAGGTCGAGGCCCAGGAGCGCGGGTGGGTCGCGTACACCTGTCTCCTCAAGCAGGGCCAGTCCGTCGGGCGGCTGCTCGAGGCGTTCCAGAAGATCGCGGACGACAGCCCGGCCGAGGCGGCGGCCCCGACGGTGGCGGCGCTCCGGCTGGCGGCGACCCCGGCCTCGCTCGCGAACCCGAAGGACCGGGCGGTGCTGCGGCAGCTCGGGGCGGACGTGGCGCGCCTGCGGACCTCCGACGGCTCGACGGTGCTGCTGATCGTCGAGGAGGTCCACCGGGCGGACTCGGTGACGCTGGATCTGCTGGCCGGGCTGCGGCGCGCGCTGCACGGCGAGGACGTGGCGTTCAAGCTGGTGGTGTGCGGCCGGTCGGTCGAGCTCGACGGCGGGACCGAGCTGTCGCGCCGCCTCGCCGACGCGTTCCGGGTTCACCTGCCGGCGCTGACCCAGCGGGAGGTCGCGGTCGCGGTCGGCAACATGCTCGGCCGCCGCCCGCCCCCGTCGGACATCGCCCGGCGGCTGCACGAGGTGAGCGCGGGCCAGCCGCTGTACCTCGAGCAGGCGGTCCAGGACATGGTGGACCTGCGCGGGATCGAGGCCGACGGGAACCGCCTCGCGTGGGCGGACCAGGCGATGGACATCCCGCCGCCCGAGCGGGCCGAGCACACCGCGGTCCGGATGCTGGCCGAGCTGCCGGTGGTGTCGCGCCGGGTGCTCGAGGCGCTGGCGGTGGCGGACGACGCGACCGAGCCGTCGGTGCTGGCGAAGACCCTCGGCTGGTCGGCGCTCGAGCTGCGGGAGGTGCTCGAGCGGCTCGTCGCCCAGGGGTTCCTCCGGTGGCGGACCGGCGACGTGCTCCGGCCCGAGTGGCGCCACCCGGTGCTCGCCACGCTGGTCGCCGAGGAGGTCCACCCGTGCCGGCGGGCGCTGCTGAGCCGGATGCTCGCCGACGCGGTCCGGGGGCTGCCGCCGTCGCGCGGTGCCGTCCGGGCGATGGTCACCGCCGGGCGGACCCACGAGGCGGCGCGGGCGGCGGTGGTGGTCGCGCACGCCCAGCTCGCCCGGTCGGAGGTCCGGTCGGCGGTCCGGGTGCTGTCCCCGGTGGTCGACAAGACGACCGACACCGATCGGGGCGCCGAGTTCGCCGAGATCCTCCTCCTGCACGCCCACTGCCTCCGGACGATCTCGCCGACGGACCCGGTCAACGCGCGGAGCCTCGCCCGGGCGCGGACCCTCGCCGAGGCGCTCGGTCAGCCGCTGCTGCTCGCCCGGACGACCCTCGCCCAGGCCCGGCTGTACGCGGCGATCGGGCACTACGCGAACTACCGCAAGGCGCTGAAGGCGGCGTGGGACACGAAGCCCGCCCACAGCCCAGGTCTGTCGGCCGAGATCGCGACCGAGCTCGGGTCGAGCTACCGCCTGCACGGTGACCTGCCGAAGGCCGAGCAGTGGGTCGACGTGGGGCTCGCCCAGTCCGACCAGGCGAACGACGCCCCGATCCGGGCGGCGGCGCTGATCGAGTCCGGCGCGTGCCTGCTCGCCCGGGGTAGACTGGCCGACGCCGAGGCGACGTTGACCAAGGCGATCCAACTGTGCGAGCGGGCCGGTCACCGGCCGGGGTACTGGCTGGCGCTCGCCCGGTGGGCGACGGTGCTCCGCCACCAGGGCCGGTACTCGGCCGCCCTGTCCGAGCTGTACGCCCGGATGCCGGAGGCGTCGCAGAGCGAAGATTCGATGCCGTACATCGAGCAGCTCCTCGCGACCGGGTGGATCGAGCTCGACCTGTCGCGCCTCGGGCGGGCCCAGGAGTGCCACGAGGAGCTCGCGGCGATCATCCACCGGGGCGAGCACCTCCACCTCCGGCTCGAGGCGAACCTGCTCCACGGGCGGGTCCTGCTCGCGTCGGGCCAGTACCGGCCGGCGGCGTACGTGCTCGGTGAGGTCCAGCGGGGCGCGCGCCAAGCCGATCTGCCGGTGCTGGCCGAGCACGCCCGGGCGCTCCACGCCGAGACCCTGTACGCGCTCGGCGACAAGGAGGGCTCGACCACTGCGTTCCAGTCGGCGGTGCTCGGGCTGCTCGGGTCGGGCGACCAGACGGTCCTCGCCGAGGGTTGCCGCGGGCGGGCCCGGATCCAGGCGACCGAGCGCGACCCCGACGAGATCTTCCGCCCGGCCCAGCGCCTGCTCGACGAGCAGCCGATGCCGCTGCTGAAGCTCGAGCGTCTGCTCGCGAAGGGCGCGTGGCACCGGGCCCACGGCGAGCGTGACCTCGCCCGCCAGTCGCTCCAGGAGGCCGCGGCGGTGCTGAACCGCGTCGCGACCGATCTCAACGACACCGACCGCGCCGCGCTCCGGGTCCACCCGTGGTCCACGTGGATCAAGCGGGGCCTCCAGCGATGACCGGGATCCCCGACGACATCGGCCCGTACCGGGTCCTGCGCCCGCTGGCCCGCGGCGGGATGGCCGAGGTGTACGAGGTCGAGGACCGGGCGAGCGGCGAGCACCTCGCGCTGAAGCTGCTGGTCCAGACGGGCGGGGCGCTCGCGCGGTTCAACCGCGAATACGAAGCGATGATCCGGCTGAACCACCCGAACATCGTCCGGGTGTACGCGTACGGCCTGCTCGGGAACCTGCCGTGGCTGTCGATGGAGCTGATCGACGGGACCGCGGTCCAGGCGTACGCGAAGCGGTGGGGCAAGCCCGGGAGCATCGAGCGGACCGAGGAGATCATCCGGATCGCCCACGACGTGTCGCTCGCCCTGGACCACATCCACCGGCGGGGCCTGGTCCACCGCGACCTGAAGTCGGCGAACGTGCTGGTGTTGCCGGACGGCCGGGTCAAGCTGCTCGACTTCGGCACCGCCAAGGTCTCGGACGCGCTGGAGGAGATCACCCGCGACGGGGAGTTCATCGGGACGTTCGCGTACGCGTCGCCCGAGCAGCTGATGAACCACCCGGTCGACGGCCGATCGGACCTGTACTCGCTCGGGATCCTGCTGTACCGCCTCGCGACCGGGCACCGGCCGTTCGAGTCGGACGACGTGGCCGAGCTCGCGCGGCTGCACGTCCGCGAGTTCCCGCCCCCGCCGCGGACCTACGCCCCGGAGCTGCCGGTCGGGCTCGAGGAGGTGATCCTCGCGCTGCTGGCGAAGAGCCCGGACGATCGGCCGCAGACCGGGGCCCAGGTCGCCGACGCGCTCGAGGCGGTGGTCGGCCACCCGGTGTACCTGCCGGCGACGCTCGAGATCGACCTCGCCACCGACCGGCTGGTCGGGCGGGAGGACCAGCTCCGCACGCTGTGGCGGTTCTTCGAGGGCGGCGGGGTCGGGGACGGGCCGGATCCGGGGCACCAGCCGGGCGACATGGCGATCGTGGTCGGGCTGCCCGGCTCCGGTCGGCACGAGATCCTCCAGTGGATGGAGCGGGACGTGCTGGCGCGCGACTGGCGCGCGGTGACGCTGTTCTTCCGGAAGGGGGCGGACGACCTCGATCAGTTCACCGCGATGCTCACCGAGCTCACCCGGACCTGGGGCGCGGACGTCCCGTCGGAGGTGGTCGAGATCGCGCAGTTGATCCGGCACATCGAGCGGTCGTCGGGGCTGGCGGTCGCGGATCGGCTGGCGGCCCTCCGGCAGCCGGCGGTGGACCTGGTCCGCGCGCGGTGCTGGGCGGACGAGGCGCCGCTGGTGGTGTTCGTCCGGGGTCTGCAGCACGCGGGGCCGGTCGGGTTCGAGGCCCTGGTCACGCTGCGGGAGCAGATCCGCACCCAGCCGGTGCCGGTCCTGTTCCTGGCCGACTCGACCGAGCACGCCGACGACCCGAGCTCGATCGCCCGCAAGCGCCTGCCGGACGCGCTCCGGATCCTGCTCGCGCCGATGAGCGTCCGCCAGGTGGCGCTGGTGGTCGGGGCGCTGCTCCACCGCCGCCCCCCGCCGGCGTCGGTCGCGCGGAAGATCTACGCCGCGTCCGGCGGGCTGCCGACCTACGTGGAGGAGGTGGTCAAGGGGCTGGTCGCCGGCGGGCTCCTCCGGGCGCGCGGGCCGGACCAGAACCGGATCGAGTGGGCCCAGCGCGAGGACATCGAGATCCCGATGCCGGCGGCGGCCCGCGAGCGGCTGATCGGCGAGCTCGCGACGCTCCCGGCGGACCGGCGGCGGTGCCTCGAGGCGCTGGCGCTGTGCGGCGGCGAGGGGGCGATCGCGGTCGTGGCGGGGGCGCTCCAGTGCGAGCCGGAGGAGCTCGGGCTCGCGGTCGACGACCTGACCCAGCGCGGGTGGATCACGCTCACCAGCCACGGGGGCGTGCCGTACGCGAAGTGGCGCCAGATCCTCGCCGAGCAGGTGGTGCTCGACCAGCTCAACCCGTGCCGGCGGCGGGTGCTCGAGCGGCTGCTGATCGCGCAGGTGGCGGACGACCCGGCGTTCGTGGCCCAGATCCGGCTGCTGATCGACGTGGGCCGGTACCCCCAGGCCCTCGCGCGGGCCCGCGACTGGGCGATCCACCACCTCGCGAAGCACCGGCCGGTCCAGGCGCTCGAGGTGCTGGACCTCGTGGTGCCGAAGCTCGAGGGGATCACCGACGTCGCGGACGACCTCAAGGCCCAGCTGTACCTGCTCCACGCGACGAGCCTGCTGGTCGCCCGGCCGACCGACCCGTGGACCAGCAAGTCGCTCGCCCGGGCGGAGAAGCTCGCGGTGTCCGGGGAGCTGCTCGAGGCCGAGATCCACTTCACCAAGGCCCAGCTCCAGCAGGTGATCGGCCACTTCCCGAACTTCCGGAAGCACCTGACCGAGGCGTGGCTGCTGGTCGAGCGGCTCGAGCCGACCCCGCTCGCGGCGACGATCGCGTCGCTGCTCGGGTGGTCGATGCGGATGGACGGGCAGGTCGACGAGGCCGCGACCTGGCACGGCCGCGCCCGCCGGATCGCGGTCCAGGTCGGGGCGCCGATCGCCCGGGCCCACGCCGACGTGGGGGTGGCGGAGTGGCAGCTCGCGCGCGGGCTGCTGGTCGAGTCGGAGCGGACGGTGACCAGCGCCCTCGCGGTGCTGTCCGACGCGGGCGATCTCCGCGGCGAGTCGCAGGGGATCGCGCTGCTCGCCGAGACCCTGTGGCACCAGGGCCGGATCTCCGAGGTGTTCCGCCTGCTGAACCACCAGCTCCCGGTGATGCGCGAGTGCGAGATCCCGACGTTCTACGTCCGCCTGCTGCTCGCGACGGCGTGGGCGGAGGTCCGGATCGGGCGGCTCGGGCGGGCCCAGGAGTGCGTCGACGAGCTCGGCGCGACCCTCCGCCGCGGCGAGCACCTCGAGCTGCGGCTGCGGGCGGACCTCGTGTGGGGGCGGATCCTGGTCGCGTCCGGGCTGT
>JBEBJW010000047.1:0-14380 GCA_040079715.1 Myxococcota bacterium
CGACCCGCGAGCTCGATCCACCGGCCGCGCCCCGTCCCCACCCCCTCGAGGTGCAGCTCCTCGGTGAACCCGGTCCGCTCCGCGATCGCCCGGGACAGCCGGCTCCGGATCGGGTCGCCCGGGCAGACCGCGCCGGTCGGGGCGAGCCCGGCGAGGGCGGCGGCCAGCAGCGCGTCGGCGTCGAGGTCGTCCCGGTCGAGCGTGACCTCCCACGTCCGGAACCCGGACGCGCCGAGGGTCAGGTCGAGCTGTCGATCCCGCAGCGCGACCTGCTCGGTGACCCGCCGCTGTTCGGTCACGTCGGTCGACACCCCGACGACCCCGACGACCGCCGCGGCGCTGTCGCGGACCGGCGACTTGGTGGTCCGGAACGTGCGCGTGCCGCCGGGCAGCGCGACCGTGTCCTCGGTGACCACGACCGCTCCGGTCGTCGCCACCTCGTGATCCGACGCCGCGACCCTCGCCCCGAGCGCGGGATCGAACCGGTCGGCCAGCCGCTGCCCGACCGCCGGGCCGGCCTCGAGCCCGAGGACCCGGATCGTGGCGTCGTTCGCGTACACCAGCCGGCCCTCGAGGTCCCGGACGAAGATCAGGTCCGGGGTCGACCGGCTGATCAGGTCGAGCAGCGCCGACGAGGCCTGCGCCGCGCGCCGCGCCGCCTGCTCCCGGATCAGCGCCCGGCGCGACCGTTCGGCCAGCGCCGACAGGATCAGGCCGGACAGGCCGAACATCGCGAGCCGCAGCCGGTCCGCCCCGCCGGTCTGCGCGTCGTGCTCCTGCAGGATCAGCACCGCAGCGAGCAGCGAGCCCACGACCGTCGCGACCACGCCCAGCCGGAACCCGCCGGCGAGGGCCGCCACGGCCACCGGCACGATCAGCAGCAGGACGGGGACGTCGCCCATCATCAGCTCGAGGAGCTGCTCGAGCGCGACCGTGGCGCCGAGCGACACCGCGAACAACAGCCACGCCGACCGCTTCGGCCGACCCGAATCCGGCTCGAGGTCGCCCGCCACCAGCCCGAACGGGATCGAACGAGGCACCGCGCTCCCGCCGGTCTCACCACGCGCCTGGCGATCCGGTCCTGCCCCCATATCCGTTTGCAGGGGTGCGCGTGGCAGTTGCAGACCGAGCGACCCGGTCACTCGAACCGCAACGCCTCCACCGGATCGAGTCGAGACGCCCGCCACGCCGGGTACAATCCGAACACGAGGCCGATCCCGGACGAGAAGGCGACCGCGACCCCGACCGACCACGGGACGATCCGGAACGGCCAGGTGGTGACCCACGCGTTCATCGCCGCCGATCCCGCGGCGAGGATCACCACCGCGCCGATCACCCCGATCACCGCGCCGACCAGCGTCACCATCACCGTCTCGGCGAGGAACTGTCGCATCACGTCGTTCCGGGTGGCCCCGAGGGCGCGGCGGGTCCCGATCTCGCGGGTCCGTTCCGCGACGGTCACCAGCATGATGTTCATGATGTTGATCCCACCGACGACCATGCTGAACACCGTGGTGAGGTACAGCAGGGCGCGGATCGTGTTCATCACGATCACCTCGGTGGACGAGTCGTCGTTCAGCCCCTCGAACCGCCAGCTCTTGACGGTGCGGCCGCGCATCAGCACGACGTCGATCAGGTCGCTCGCGGCGACCACGTAGTCCTTGAGCAGGCCGTCGTAGGTGATCGGCGGCGCGACCCGGACCACGATGTCGTCGGGGGCTCCGCCGGGGGCGAACTGCAGCCGGTAGGTGGTGGCCGGCATGATCAGGCGGTTGTTCCAGCTCCACGGGCCGCCGGGGCCCATCTCCGGCTTCTCCTCGAGCACCCCGATCACCACGAACGGCGTGCCGGCGATCCGCACCACGTCGCCGGGGTCGAGCTCGCCGTCGAGGACCTTCGACCCGGCGAGCACCACCCGCCGGCGCTCGCGGACCTCGTCGTCCGAGAACGGGCGCCCGCGGGCGACGACCAGCCGATGCAGGTCGAGCGCGTTCGGGAGGATCCCCATCGTAGCGGGCGTGAACTCCTCGCCTTCGAACAGGCCCTTGCGCTGCTCCGGTCCGTACTCGGCGCTGACCGACCGGTCCGCGGGGAGCAGCGACGACTCGGTGAGCGCGTCGAGGTCAGCGGCTTCGAGGCCCTTCGCGTCGGGGTTGTCCATCACCACCCGCCAGTCGTTCTGCACGGTGACGATGTCCTCGCCGGTCGCCTCGCTCGACGCGCGGCGGAGCACCTCCTGGCCGACCGACAGCAGCGACGCCATGATCAGCAGCGATCCCGTGCCGACCACGATCCCGGACACGGTGAGCGCGAACCGGAACTTCTGCGTCCGGAACATCTCGATCGCGGTCTTCAGGTGGGTCCAGGTGGTGGAGATCATGAACTCAACGCCTCAAGCACTCGACGATGTCGAGCCGGGAGGCCCGCCACGCCGGCAGCGCCCCGAACACGAGCCCGATCCCGGCGGTGGTGCCGAGCGCGAGCCCGATCCCGAGCGTCGAGTAGGTGCCGACCCAGCTCTCGAGCAGCTGATGGACCACCACGTGGGCGATCGCCACGACCGCGAGCGCCGACACCACGCCGATCGCGCCCCCGGTCACCGACAGCGTGCTCGCCTCGATCAGGAACTGGGCCAGGATGTTCTTCCGGGTCGCCCCGAGCGACCGGCGGACGCCGATCTCGCGGACCCGCTCGGTCACCGACACCAGCATGATGTTCATCACGCCGATCCCGCCGGCGAACAGGCTGATCCCGGCGATCACCGCGACGATCAGGTCGAGCACCCGGAAGAACGTGTAGAACTGCGACAGGAACGACGAGAAGTCGATCGACTGGAAGTCCTCGACCCCGTGGTGGTTGGTCAGCAACGCCGCGTTCGCGAGGGCGACCACGCTCGGGTTCCGCGCCGGGTCGTCGGTCAGCCCGACGAAGATCCGCGCCTCCTCCGGTCGCCCGTCGCGCTTCTCGGCGGTGGCGAGGGGCACGAACACGGTCGCGTCCCACGAGAACCCGAAGTGGATCCCCATCATCTCGCGCTTCTCGAGCACGCCGACCACGGTGTACGGCTTGCGCCCGACGAACAGCGTGTCGCCGATGATGTCGGTCGACCCGAACAGGGTCTCGGCGAGCGGCTCGGTCAGCACCGCGATCCGCGCCTTCTGAGCGCCGTCCTCGGCCTCGATCGTCCGCCCCGCCGCGAGGTCCCACGACAGGATCTCGAGCATCCCCTCGCTGACCCCGACGATGTCGGCGTTGTCGCGCTTGTCGGGGGTCGACCAGACCTGCTCGCGGCCGTAGGTACCCTGAGCGGCGGCGGCGGCGACGTACGGGGTCGCGCGGACCGAGGCGAGGTCGGTGTCGGTGAACCCGCGGTCGTAAACGGCCTTCTCGCGGCCGGTCGCCGCCCGCCCCTCGCCCGGGATCCAGATCACCATCCGCATCCCGCCGATCTCCTCCATCGTGCGGGACAGCGTCTTGTGGCCGGACTCCGCCAGCGACAGCATCCCGACGATCGAGAACGCCCCGATCGTCACCGACAGCATCGTCAGCAGCGTCCGGAACGGGTTCGCCCGCAGGGTGCGCAGCGCGAGCGCCATCGTCGCGAGGAGCTGCACGGGTCAGTTGACCTCGGCCGACAGGTCCTTCACGTCGGCCTGGGCGTAGAACGTGTCGCCCTCGGCGATCCCGGACACCACCTCGACCTCGCGGTCCGACCGGCGGCCGATCGTGACCTGGACCTTCTCCTTGTGCTTGGTCCCGTCGGCGGTGGTCACCCGCCAGACGTACGACTTGCCGTCCTCCTCGAACACCGTCTCGGCCGGCAGCTTGATCACGTCGGCGTAGTCGCCGATCTTGATCCGGACCTCGGCGGTCATCCCGGGCTTGATCGCGACCGTCGACTTCGAGGGATCGAGCTCGACCTTGACGGTGAACACGTCGATCCCGCGGGTCGCGTCGAGGTGACCGGCCGCGGCGATCTGGGTGACCGTGCCGGACACCTCCTCGCCGGGGTACGCGTCGAGCAGGATCGTGGCCGTCTGGCCGGGCTGGACCTTTGCCACGTCGACCTGGTTCAGGTCGAGCTCGAGCAACAGCCGGTCGAGCTGGGCGATCGTGAGCTGCGGCTCGCCGTCGACCGTGGCGGTGATCCCGGCGGTGACGACCTCCCCGGGCTCGACGTTCCGGACGATCACCACCCCGTCCATCGGGGCGTGGACCTTGCAGTAGTCGAGGCGGTCCTGCGAGCCCTGGACCTGGACCCACGCCGCGTTGAGCGAGATCTTCGCCAGCTCGACCTGGCGCTTCGCCACGTCGTACTCGGCCTCGGACACGCCGCGGGACTGGAGGGCCTGCTCGCGCCGCTTCCGCTCGACCTCGGCGTTCTCGAGCTCGAGCTTCGCCTTCGCGTACTCGACCTTCGACAGTGACAGCTCCCGGGCGTAGTCGGTGTCGAGCAGCTCGTACAGCAGGTCGCCCTTGGTGATCGGCTGGCCCTCCTCGACGTGGACCGCCAGGATCTCGCCCGAAACCTTGCTCTTGATGTCGACCTCGAACGCGGGCGCGATCTTGCCGGACTCGGACACCTCGTCGAGCAGATCGCCCCGCTCGACCACCTTGACCAGGTTGTCGTCGATCTTGTCGTCCGGGCCCCCGCCGCAGGCGCCGAGGGTGAGCAGCAGGGGGAACAGCCACGCGGTCGTCATTGCCGAGCTCCGGTCGTCACGTCCTCGCCGAGCAGCCACGCGAGATCGAGCTCGGCCGTCGCGAGATCGACGGCGAGCCCGGCCTCTTGGATCGCGGCCGCGCGGAACGCGGACTGGGCGTTGAACAGGTCGAGGATCGTGGCGGAGCCCTGCGCGTACAGGTCCTGGACGATCGTCTGGTTGTCGCGGGCGAGCTCTCGCTGCTGCCCCATCAGCGGGTACCGCTCCCGCAAGGCGGCGACCCGGATCGCGGCGGACCGGATCTCGGCGTCGAGCCGATCGCGCTCGGCCTCGTCGGCGGCGACCGTCCGATCGCGGGCGAGCTTCGCGCTCCGGATCGCGTCGTGGGTCCGCAGCAGATCGAACGGGTTCCACGCGAGCTCGATCCCGATCACCGCGTCGAGCGTCGGCCGGCCGAGGTCGCCGATGTCCCCCTCCTCGACCGCGACGGTGCCGATCCCGTCGACCCCGGCCCCGGCAGCGTCCGCGCCGATCCCGGTGGTGGCGGTCACCGACACGGTCGGCAGGGCCGCCGATCGGGCGATCCGGACGTCCGCCGCGGCGCGGGCCTCGGTCAGCCGCTGGCGGGCGAGCTCGGGGCGCGCCACCGACGGGAGCTCCGGCACGACGATCGCGTCCGCCGACTGCGCGGGCGGGTCCGAGGTCAGCACCAGGTCTTCGTCCCCGAGGTGGAGCAGCCGCAGGAGGTCCTGCTCGGCCTGATCCATCGCCGCCCGGGTGTTGATCAGCGAGTCCTGCTGGCTGTACAGGTCGACCGTGGACCGGTTGACGTCGATCCCGGCGGCGAGCCCGGAGTCGGCCTTCGACCGGATGATGTCCAGCGCCTCCTGCGACGCCGCCAGGCCCTCCTCCGCCGCCGCGATCTGGAGCTCGAACCCCTTGAGGGTCCAGTAGGCGGTGTACGCGGCCCGGACGACGTCCCGCCGGGTCAGCGTGGTGTCGATCGCGGCCACGTCGGCGTCGATCGCCGCCTGGTCGATCGTCGCGCCGATCCGCCCGCCGGTGTACAGCGGCGCCACCGCGGTCGCGCGGGCCTCCCACGTCGCGTCGGTGGCGGTGACCGCCGGCGCGTCCCACGGCTTGGTCACCCCGGCGGTGGCGCCGGACGACACCGCGAGCTGGGCCGTCACCCGGTCGAGCTCGGCGCGGGTCCGCGCGATCCGGGCGATCGTCTCGGTCAGCTCGGCCGACCGGATGTTCGGGTTGCGCTCGAGCGCCATCGCGACCGTCTGGTCGAGCGACAGCGGAGTCTCGGCGGCCGCGAGCGACGCCGTCAGCCACAGGACGAGCGACATCAGGCCGTCCCCGCGCGCTGGCCCGGCTGGGCCGCGAGGCGGTTGCCGACGACCTGGGACGGCGGGCCGTCGGCCACGATCTTGCCGTCGCGGACCCACACCACCCGCTGGGCGTGGGCGGCGACCTCCGGCTCGTGGGTCACGACGAGGATCGTCAGCCCGCCGCGGTGCAGCTCGTCGAGCATCGTCAGGATCTGCCCGGTGGTGTCGGTGTCGAGCGCGCCGGTCGGCTCGTCGGCGAGCAGCAGGCGCGGGTTGGTGACCAGGGCGCGGGCGATCGCCACCCGCTGCTGCTGGCCGCCGGACAGCTGGGTCGGCCGGTGGGTCAGCCGCTCGGCGAGCCCGACCCGGGTCAGGGCCTCGATCGCGCGGGCCCGTCGGTCGCGGGGGCGGACGCCGGCGTAGGTCAGCGGCACCTCGACGTTCTCGATCGCGGTCAGTCGGGGCAGCAGGTTGAAGCTCTGGAACACGAACCCGATCTTCCGGTTCCGCAAGCTCGACAGGTGGTTGTCGTTCATCTCGGACACGAGCTCGCCGTCGAGGCGGTACTCGCCGCGGGACGGTCGATCGAGCGCGCCGAGGATGTTCATCAGGGTGGACTTGCCGGAGCCGGACGCGCCCATGATCGCGGTGTACTGGCCCTCGGGAATCTCGAGGGTCAGGTCGTTCAGCGCGTACAGCTCGTCCTCCCCGGTGCGGTAGATCTTGAACAGGTGGTCGGCGCGGATCAGCGCGGCGGTCATCAGTGGCTCCGGACAAGGCGTACGCCGCGCCCGCGGTGGGCATTGCACTCGAGTGGTCTCGTCGCCCGCTGGGCGGTGCTCGTGACTGCTAATCCGGCGACCTCCGCCGCGACCGTCACGAACCGTTGCGGGAGGGCGAGCGGCGCGGTCGTCGCGGCCGTCAGCGGATCAGCGCGCTCCGGACCACGTCGAGCAGCGTCGCGGGGTCGAACGGCTTCGACACCAGCGGCCCGTCGATGTTCTCGGGGAGGAGCTCGCGGGTGTAGCCGCTGACGAACGCGACCTGCAGTGACGGGTGGCGCTCGCGCGCGCGGCGGGCCAGCTCGACCCCGGTCATCTCGGGCATCAGCACGTCGGTGACCAGCAGGTCGACCGGGCGCTCGGCCAGGATCTCGAGCGCCCGCGCCGGACCGTCCGCCCCGACGACCGCGAACCCGCCGGTCCGGAGGAGGCGCTCGAGGGTCCGGCGGACCATCGGGTCGTCGTCGCAGACCAGGATCGTCGCCGAGCCCGACTCGGCCGGGGTCGGTCGCTCCACCGGCCGCGGGGTGGGCTCGGCCGTGACCGCCGGCAGCAGCAGGTCGAACGTGGTCCCGCGCGGACGCCCCGCCCGGACGAACACGAACCCGTGGGACTGGGTGACGAACCCGTGGACCGCCGCCAGGCCGAGGCCGGTGCTCCGCCCGCCATCGACGGTCACGAACGGCTCGAACAGGTGCTCGATCAGGTCCTCGTCGAGCGGGACGCCGGTGTCGGCGACGGTCAGCACGATCCAGTCGCGGTCGTCCGGCACGCCGCCCCACCGCTCGGCCGCGTCGCGCCCGGCGACCCGGACCACCGACACGTCGACCTTCCCGCCGTCCGGCATCGCGTCGACCGCGTTCAGGACGAGGTTCACCAGCGCCAGCTCCGTCTGGCCCGGGTCGACGCCCACCACGGTCCGGGTCGGCGCGATCACGAGCTCGAACGCGATGTCGGTCCGGATCATCCGCCGGAGCATCGGCTCGGTCCGCCGCACGAGGTCCGCGAGGTCGGTCGGCTCGGGGCGGAGGAGCTGGCGCTGCCCGAACGCCAGGAGCTGCGAGGTGAGCTGCGCGCCGCGGCGGGCCACCGACTCGATCAGGTCGATGCTCTCGATCGCCGCCGGGTCGCGGAGGGCGCGGACCGCGGTGCGGAGCGAGGCCGCGTTCGCGCGGGCCACCGTCAACAGGTTGTTGAAGTCGTGGGCGACCCCGCCGGCGAGGCGCCCGACCGCCTCGAGCCTCTGAGCGCGGGCCAGCCGGTCGCGCAGCTCGACCAGCGGCGTGAGATCGACGATCGACCACAGCGAGCGGCCGTCGCCGAGCGCCACGGTCGACACCCGGGCCGGGAACGTGGTCCCGTCGGCGCGGATCGCCCGGTGCCGGTCGGTGGTGTCGGTCCGGACGAGCTCGTCGGCCCGCCGCCCGAGGATCGCGCCGAACTGGGTCATCGCCGCCGGGTTCGCGTCGGTCACCACCCCGGCCCGGTCCACCACCAGCAGGCCGTCGGACGCGGCGTGGAACACCGAGCGGTAGTGGGCCTCGCTCGACCGCAGCGCGTCCTCGATCCGCTGGCGGTGGAGGATCTCGGTCTGGAGCGCCGCGTTCCGGGTGCGCTGGGCCTGGGTGACGAGGCGGGTGGTGCCGAACACGATCGCGGCGATCACCGCGAGGACCAACGCGCGGAACCAGCCGGTCTCGACCATGTACGGCCGGAGGTGGATCGCGACCCGCGCCGGCTCGGCGGACCACACGGCGTCCTCGTTCGCCGCCCGGACCTCGAACGTGTACCGCCCCGGTCCGAGGTGGGCGTACCGGACCAGCCGCCCGGCCGTCGCGGGGCGCCAGTCGGTGTCGAACGGGACGAGCCGGTACTCGAACCGGGCGAGGCGGGGCGCGCCGAGGACCGCGGCGGTGAACCGCACCACCAGGTCGCGCGGACCGGCCGGGGCCGACCACCCGCCGGAGATCGAGTACGGCACGTCGTCGACGGTGACCTCCTCGATCAGCGGGATCGGCGGCACGTCGTTGCGGGCGAGCTCGCCGACCGACACCGCCACCGCGCCGTCGATCGTCGGGAACCACAGGGTCTCGCCGGACGGGCTCAGCGCGCCGGAGGGGGTCGCGCCGCCGTTGCCCTCGCCGGTCCGGAACAGCAGCGCCCGGACCTCGGTCGCGGTCCCAGCGGCCACCGCGTCCAGCTCGGCGCGCGCGATCCGCCACACGCCGCGGTTGCCGTTGAACCACAGCGTGCCGCGTCCGTCGTCGAGGATCGCGGACACCACGTCGTCCGGCAGGCCATCGTCCTCGGTGAACACGGTGACGGTTCGGCCGGCGATCCGGACGAGGCCGCCGCCGTACGTCCCGAGCCACGCGGTCCCGTCCCCGTCGATCGCGATCGCCCGGACCTGCGCCGCCGGGAGGCCCTCCGGGGCGCCGAGGTGCTCGAGCGCGCCGTCGCGGACGATGTCGACGCCGTCGGTGCGGCCGAGCCAGACGGCTCCGTCGGGGGCGACCGCGATCGCCTGGATCACCGCCCACCGCGAGATCCCGTCGACCGGGGTGACCACGCCGTCGCGGAGGACGTGCGCTCCGGCGCCGTCGGTGCCGATCCACACCGCGCCGTCGGGGGCGCGGGCCAGCGCGATCACGTCCCGAGCGAACGTGGCGATCGGGACCCGCGGGCGGCGCGGATCGCCGAGCCGGACCAGGGTGTCGGCGAGCCCGACGGTGACCTCGCCGGGCGGGTCCTCGACCAGGGCGTACACGCAGCCCCGGTCGATCACCGGCCGCCAACCGCCGGCGTCGACCGCGTACAGCCCGTCGCACACCGGCGCGATCAACATCTGGTCGGCGGTGCCGGGCGCGGGCGTCAGGACCCGGATCGCCGCGGTGTGGCCGGGCGGGCGGGTCCGCTCGAACGGGAGCGGTGACACCCGGAGCAGGCCGTCGGCGTCGGTGCCGACCCACAGGTGGCCCTCGCGATCGACGGTGAGCTGGCGGACCGCGCCGAGGGCGTCCCACCGCGCCACCGGGTCGATCGGTCCGCCGTCGAGGGCCGCGAGGGCCGCGCGATCGCCGACCAGCTCGAGGCCGAGCCGCGATCCGAGCCAGACCCGACCTGCCGGGTCGATCGCGAGCTTCGGGTTCTCGCGCTCGCCGAGGCCGAGCACGCGCCCGCTCGGGGCGACGATCCCGCGGGTGGTCGCGATCCACAGCCCGGCGCCGGGGTCCGGCACCAGCTCGCCGATGTCCCCCTCGACCGCGAGCGGCACCGGGACGGCCTGGTCGCCGTCGATCCGCACCAGTCCGTGGCCGCCGGCCCACACCACCCCGTCGACCAGCGCGAGCGAGCCGTAGTCGCCGGGGAACCGTGTCCACGAGCCGTCCGCCGGTCGGTACCGCACCAGTCCGGCGTCCGCCGCGATCCACAGGTCGTCGTCCGCCGCGAGCAGCTCGCGGATCACCCCCAGCGGCGGCTCGCCGGGGTCCGGCAGGGCGGCGCCGTCGAGCCCGCGGAGCCGGGCGAGGCCCCCGTCCTGCAGCCCGACCCACACGTCGCCGTCGGCGGCGGCCTCGATCGCGGTGAACCGGATCGACCGCAGGCCGGCGACGCGGGCGGGCGACACCCGGGTGAACCGGCTCCCGTCGAACCGCGCGACCCCGCCGAACGTCGACAGGTACAGGTACCCGTCGGTCGACTGCGTCAGATCGGTGACCGACGATTGTGGTAGGCCATCCTCGACGCTCCACCGCTCGAGCTCGAACCGTGCGGCGCGCGCCCGCTCCGTCGCGTCCACGACGAACCGTTCGGGGTGTGGGTCCGGGACGAACCGCTCCGCGGGAGGGGCGGCGACCGCCGGAACCGCCAGGCCCCAGACGCCGACCCACACTGCCCACCGGGGGGAGCCGCGGAAATTCTTCATCCGAGGGAATTGTATCGGATGTTCGGCGCGACCGCGGGCGGGGGATCGCGGCCCCCGAACGACGGCAGATGCCCTGGTGTCAACCGGTCTCACGCCGGTATCACCCTCCGACCGGTCGCGACGGCAGCCCCGGACGACGCCAGCCCCGAGGGGTCGAGCGGGAGTCCGGCCTCAGGACAGGGTCGGCTGTTGCCGAACAGGCCGAGACGCAGATCCGACGATCGCGAGATCCCGGACGAAGTCCCGCCACACGAGGAGCGGGACCACCGCGGCGATCGCCAGCGCCCCCGCCGCCACCATCCCGGCCGAGATCACCGCGATCATCGTGACGAACGTGCCCATCGGAGCCTCCTCGCCGGTGGTACGTCCGACGAGGGGATCCAATTTGATGCGAAGTCAGGAAGTGGCGTACAACCGGAGGATCTTCGCGGCCTCGTCGCCGAAGTGCGACCGGACCACCAGGAACCCCTCGAGGACCCGGTTCGCCCGGACGTTGAACACGAGGAACTCCTCGCTGTTCCGGATCCGATCGAGCTTCTCCTGCGCGCCCCGCACCAGGACGAACCCGTTGAGCGGGCCGCCGTACGCCCCGAGGATCACGGGCTCGAACGACGCGATCATCCCCTCGGCGTGCAGCCGCACGAGGTACTGCATCATCTCGGCCCACAGCTCGACCGCCACCGCATCCTTGCCGGCGACCACCCGATTCCACCCGATCAGCAGGCCCGCGTCCGCCATCACCCCTCCGTGAGGCGGACCATAGCCGATCACGACGCGTCGCGGCGACGCTCCGTGCGCACGATCGACCGCTCGTTGCCCGCCAGCACCCGCTTCCGCAGGCGGATCGACGTCGGCGTGACCTCGATCCACTCGTCGTCGTCGATGAACTCCATCGCGGCTTCGAGCGACAGCTCGCGGGGCGGGGCGAGGATCAGCTTCTCGTCGGCGTTCGCGGTCCGGAAGTTCGTGAGCTGCTTGCCGCGGACCGCGTGGACGTTGAGGTCGCTGTCGCGGTTGTGCTCGCCGACGAGCATCCCCTCGTACACCTCTTCGCCCGGCCCGACGAACAGCTGGCCGCGGGGCTGCAGCGCGAACAGGGCGTACGCGGTGGTGGTCCCCGCCCGGTCGGCGACGATCGCGCCGTTCTGGCGCCGCTGGATCGTGCCGGCGTAGGTGTCCCACCCGTCGAACAGCGTGTTCATCACGCCCTCGCCGCGGGTCTCGGTCAGCATCTTGCCCCGGAACCCGATCATCCCGCGGGTCGGGACCCGGTACACGAGGTGGGTGCGCCCCATGCCGTCGGCCTGGAGGTCCTTCATCTCGCCCTTTCGCCCGGCCATCTGCTGGGTGATCGCCCCGACGTACGGGTCCGGGACGTCGAGCGAGATCTCCTCGAACGGCTCGAGCGTGTTGCCGGCGTCGTCGGTCTTGAACCGGACCTCCGGCCGCGACAGCGACATCTCGAACCCTTCGCGCCGCATCTGCTCGACCAGGATCCCGAGCTGGAGTTCGCCGCGCCCGAACAGCTTGAACGCGTCGGTCGCGTCGGTGCGCTCGAGCCGGAGGCTCACGTTGGTCAGCAGCTCGCGGTCGAGGCGCTCCTTGATCTGGCGGCCGGTGAGGTACTTGCCGTCGCGCCCGGACAACGGCGACGTGTTGATCGTCATCGTCATCCCGATCGTCGGCTCGTCGACCTTGATCCGCGGGAGCGGCTTCGCGTCGGGGCCGGTGGCGATCGAGTCGCCGACGGTGATGTCGTCGATCCCGGCCAGGGCGACGATGTCCCCCGGCTCGGCCTCCTCGACCTCGTGCCGGCGCAGGCCGCTCCAGGTGTACACGAGCTGGATCTTCACGTTCCGCGGGCCGTCGGCGGTGAACAGCGTGGCCTGGCTCTGCCGACGCAGCTTGTTGCCGAACAGGCGCCCGAGCGCGAGCCGGCCGACGTACGCGTCGTAGTCGAGGTTGGTGATCAGCAGCTGCGCGCCCGCGCCCTCGACCTGGGCCGGCGGCGGCGGGACGTGCTTGACGATCGTGTCGAGCAGCGGCCGCAGATCGACCCCGGGGACCGCGAGCGAGTGCGACGCCTGGCCCTCGCGCGCGACCGCGTACAGCACCGGGAACTCGAGCAGCGCGTCGTCGGCGCCGAGATCGATGAACAGGTCGTACACCTGCTGCAGGACCTGCTCGGCCCGGGCGTCCGGCCGATCGATCTTGTTCAGGCACACGAGGACCTTCAGGTTCGCCTCGAGCGCCTTGCGGAGCACGAACCGGGTCTGCGGGAGCGGCCCCTCGGACGCGTCGACCAGCAGGACCACGCCCTCGACCATCGACAGCACCCGCTCGACCTCGCCGCCGAAGTCGGCGTGGCCCGGCGTGTCGACGATGTTGATCTTGGTGCCCTCGTACATGACCGCGGTGTTCTTGCTCGCGATCGTGATGCCCCGTTCGCGCTCGAGATCCATCGAGTCCATCACGCGGTCCACGAGCTGCTCGTGGTCGGTGAACGCGCGGCACTGACGGAGGATCGCGTCGACGAGGGTGGTCTTTCCGTGGTCGACGTGTGCGATGATCGCGATGTTCCGGAATTCCATGTCCTGCCCAGCGGCGAAGGGGCGCTGTCCCTATCGGGTGCGGGCGCGTCGGGCTACGATCGTCGCGCATGTGGTGGATCGTCGTCGCAGGTTGCGCGGGGCCGGATGACTCGTCCAGCACGGGATCGTCACCCACCGGTGTCACCGGCGACACGGCGGCGCCGCCCCCGCCGATCCTGACCGCGACCCTCGGGCCCGTGGCGACGCTGACCACCCCGACCGGCGGGACGCTCCACAGCCACGCGACCGTCGCGTGGGGGGCGGGCGATCGGTACCTCGTGGCCCTCGCCTCCGGCACCGAGCCGGACACCCAGGCGCTGGCCCAGCTGTTCGACGCCGACGGCGCGCCCGCCGCCGACGCGGTCCGGCTGAACGCGCTCGGCTCGGTCGGCGACAAGCCGGACGTCGAGTGGGACGGCGCGCGGTACCTGGTCGGGTGGACCGACGGGCCCCGGGTCGCGCTCGCCGCGATCGACGCCGACGGGGCGGTGGACCAGCCGGGGTCGGTGGTCGCCCAGGCCGGGATGCGGACGGACGCGGTGGACCTCGCGGTGCAGCCGGGCGGGGCCGGGGCCGCGATCTGGACCGAGTACGGGGGCGCCGGGATGGGCCCCGACGACGGGCGGATCGTGTGGCGCGCGTTCGACGCGACCCTCGCCCCGGACGGCGCGCCGAAGGTCGCCGACGAGTCGTCGCGGAAGACCGCCGACGCCGCCCCGCTCGCCGACGGCGGGTTCGTCGGGGTGTGGGCCCGCGACTACGACCACCCGTCGATCGACGGCGAGCTCGTGTACGAGGTGTGGGGCCGGCTGTACCGCGGCGACGGCACCGCGTGGACGTTCCGGGCAGACGACCTCGACACCGCCTACCCGAGCCGCCCGGCGGTCGCGGTCGGGGCCGACGGGGCGCTCGCCGTGTCGTGGCGGGACAAGACCGAGGCCGAGGGGGCCGGGCTCGGCAGCGGGGCGTACGTCCGGCTGTTCGCCCCGGACGCGACCCCGACCGGCCCGTCGGTGGCGCTCGGACCGGACCACGACGGCGACCGGGTGGTGGTCGGGTGGGCCGGGCCGTGGGCGGTGAT
>JBEBJW010000048.1:0-14317 GCA_040079715.1 Myxococcota bacterium
GGTCCCGCCGCCCCCGGTGTCGGAGGTGTCGATCCACAACGCGGTGTCGGCGTCGGCGTCCGAGTCGGTGTCGGAGTCGGAGTCGCTGTCGGAGTCACTGTCGGTGTCGGTGTCCGCATCCGTGTACGGGTCGGTGTCCCCGGAGGTGTCCCCGTCGCCCGGGAACGTCGGCGTCGTCTTGTCGAGCGTCGCCGTCCCGGTGCTGCACCCGGCGAGTCCGCCAGCAACCGCGATCTTCAACCACATGTCCCCGCTCCCGCTCCGCGCCGCTCCGGGGTCACCCTTCGAGGGAGCCGGGTCGGCCGCGCGACCGAGAGCGTAGCCGAGACGAGGTCCCGGGTGGGGTCAAACCTGTCGTTCGCACACGAAGCAATGTTCCCACCGCACGGTCTCCCGCGCGTGGTCGACGCGTTCGACGCTCGCGCGGGCGCGGATCCGCAATCCGGCCGCAGCCGCGGCGGCGCTGGTCGGCGCGGAGGTGTCGATCGTCCCGGTCGGGGCGAGCCCGTCTCCGATCACCACGACCACGTGGCCGCCGGGGCGCACCAGCTCGGCCGCCCGCGCCGTCCAAGCCGCGGTGTCCTCCACCCACCGCTTGCGGGCCGCGTCGGCGCCGGTGCGCCAGTACCGCCGGGCCCCGATCTCGCCGAACCCCTCGTCGAGGCCGAGCCACACCGTGCGCAGGTGCTGCATCGGGAGGTAGTCGTAGGTCGACGGGTACGGCGGGCTGGTCAGCACGAGGTCGACCGGCTCTCGGAGCGAGATCGTCCGCGCGTCGCCGAGGCCGATGTCGGCCGGCGGCGTGCCCTCGGGCACCCGGGACCGCAGATCCGCGACCTTCCGCCCGTACTCACGGACCTTCTTGTGGAACAGGATCGCGGTGGTGCCCGCCGGGCGATCGTGCTTGACCCGCTTCGGGCTCGTGTCGGCCTGGCGGAAGCTCGTCTTGACCAGGATCGCCGACAGGCACAGCCAAAGGTACGGCCGGATGTCCGGCTCGCACGCGAGGATCCCGGTGCGGATCGACTCGAGCTCGCACGCGACGTGGCGGGCGTACCACTCCTTGACCACCGACCGGATCGGCTCGTCCGGCGGGCGATCCGCGGTCCGAGCCTCCGCTGCGAGCCGGCGCGCCGCGGCGCGGACCCGGGTGAGCAGCGCCTCGTCCGGGGTGGCGGTCCGTCCGGTCGCCACCATCCGCGCGATCGGGCTCACGTCCCGACCGACCGCCCGACGCCCCGCGAGCCGCGCCTCGACCATCACGGTGCCGCCGCCGCAGAACGGATCGAGGACCGACGCCCCCGGCAACGCCGCGATCAGCGCCGCCGCAGCGTCCGGGTGGAGTCCGGCCGGCCAGGTGTGGAACCCGTGGGTGGCCCGATCGACCTCCCCCGCCGCGAGCAACGCCTGCGCGAGGACCTGGCCGAGGTCCGGATCGCCGATCACGATCGGCTCTCGCTGTTCCGGTTGTCCCGACCGCCGCACGCCCACCCCGAGTACGATCCGAGGGGCCGACGTATTCCTGTTTCCGTTCCGCGGCCCTCCCGGGTCCAACGAACGAGCACCGAACCGACCGCGACCACGGGCGGGGAAGGACGCGATGGACCTGACCGACGACGAGCTGGCGCGACTGTACGATCGGTACGCCCACGTGCTGTACCACCGGTGCCGCGCGTTGCTGCGGAACGACGAGGAGGCGCGCGACGCGGTCCAGGAGACGTTCGCCCGCGTGATCCGCAACGCCGACACGTTCCGGGCCCAGTCCAGCCCGTTGACCTGGATGTACCGGATCTCCACCAACTGGTGCCTGAACCAGATCCGGAACCGCCGCGGACGCCACCGCAAGCACGAGGATCACCGCGCGGAGATCGGCGGGCCGTCGATCGTGTCCCCGGGCGACGACGACGACGCAGACCATGCGCGGATCCTCGCCCTGCTCGACGACGCGGACGACCAGACCCGCGCGTGCGTGGTCCACACGTTCTTCGACGACTGCACCCGCGAAGAGGTCGCGGCGCTGGTCGGGCTGTCGGTGCCGACGGTCCGCAAGCGGATCAACACGTTCCTGGATCAGGCCCGGCGTCAGCTCGGGGTCGCCCTGGTGGCGGTCGCGGTGGTGCTCGGGATCGCTGTGTCGTGGGGTGGGTCCCCGACGGCGCACACTGCGGACGGGCTGTCCGTCGCGCACCGGAGGTCGCCATGATGTCCCCGAACGAAGGTCAGCGACCGAGCCGGCTCGCGCTCGATCGGTACGCGACCGGTGAGCTCACCGACGCCGAGCGGTCGGCGGTCGAGGCCCGCCTCGACGATCGCGCCCGGCGGCACCTCGCGGCGGTCGAGGCCAGCCGGTCGGGCGTCCCGGCGTTCGATCCGGCGGCGCTCCGGCGGCGGGCGGACGGGGCGCGCCCGGCGAACGACGCGGTCGGGTTCCGGTGGCTCGGGTTCGTGGGGATCGCGGCGATGGCCGCGGCCCTGCTGGTCGCGGTCGGACTCCGCGGGACCACCCCGGACCCGACGGTCCGGTACCGGACGGGCGAGCAGCTCGAGGTGTACCAGCTCGCCGGGGAGTCGCTCGCGCCGTACGCGGCCGGAACCCCGGTCGGAGAGGACGACGTCCTCGGGTTCCAGGTCACCGGCCCCGGTCACCGCGGCGTGGTGGTGCTGTCGGTCGACGGGACTGGTGCAGTGTCGGTGTTCTACCCGGCGTCCGGCGACGCGCCCGAGCCGATCGACGCTGAGACGCCTCTCCCGCTGCCCGGCACCGTGATCCTCGACGGGGCGCCCGGCCCGGAGGTGTTCGTCGCGGTGTTCGACCGGTCGGTCCCGGAGGCCCGGGCGGCGGTGGCGCGCGTGTACGCCGACGGCGGCGCGGCGGCGGTCGAGGCGTGGGCCGACGCCGAAGCCGGGGTCTCGGCCGTGGAGGTCACCCGCCGATGATCCGCCGGATCGCCGCCCTGCTGCTGGTGTTGCTGGTGGTGCCGCTCGCGGCCCACGCGAACCAGGTGCGGTTCGGGATCTTCGTCGGCAACGACGAGGGTCTCCCCGGCGATCCGGAGCTCGTGTTCGCCGAGCTCGACGCGGTGAAGATGCGCGACCTGTTCGTGGAGTTCGGCGGGATCAAGCCCGGGAACGCCGTCCTCCTCCAGGGAGCGACCGCCCACGCCGTGGTGCACGAGTTCGAGCGGATCACCGCCGACACCCGCGCGCTGATGGCCGAGGGCCACGAAGTCGACGTGGTGTTCTACTACTCCGGTCACGGCGACGCCGACGGGCTCCACCTCGGCGCGACCCGGCTCGAGCACGAGGAGCTCCGGAACCTGCTCGAGCGGACCGGCGCTCAGGTCCGGCTGGCGATGGTCGACGCCTGCCAATCCGGCGGGCTGGTCCGGTCGAAGGGAGGCCAGCGGGGACCGACGTTCGCGTTCGCCGAGCCGGTGGTCGAGAGCGTCCACGGGACCGCGATCATCACCAGCTCGGCCGCCAGCGAGCTGTCGCAGGAGTCGGACGAGATCGGCGGCGGGTTCTTCACCCACTACCTGCACACCGCGCTGACCGGCGCCGCCGACCGGAACCACGACGGCGAGGTCGACCTGTCCGAGGCATACGCCTACGTCCACGCCGAGACCTCGTTCCGGACGAAGGACGCCGCCGAGACCCAGACCCCGAGCTGGGACCTCGATCTGGCCGGCGCCGGCGACGTGGTGTTGACCACCCTCGAGGAGGCCTCGGCGAAGCTGTCGTTCCTCGGCGATCTCGACGGCACGTACAGCGTGTGGGACGAGAGCCGCAAGCGGTACGTCGCCCAGGTCGACGGTGGGACCCCGGTGACGTTGGCGGTGCGCCCGGGGACGTTCTACGTCCACCGACGTCAGCCGGGGTGGGTCGAGGAGGCCCGGTACACCGTCCGGCGCGCCGAGACCCACTCGGTGCTGACCGAAGACTTCGTGACCGTCGCGTACCAGGAGTCGGCGGCCCGCGGCGACCTCGCGCGGGTGGTGAAGCGGTCGAACCTGCCGGATCTGTCGCTGAGGTTCGTGCTCGGGTACCGGACGTTCACCGGGGGCGAGGCGTACTTCGGGCCGCAGGCGATCGGCGGGTTCGAGGCGAGCCTGCTCGGCAAGCGGACCCACTACGCCACGTTCGATCTCCGGACCGGCGGCGGCGTCACCCAGCTCGCGATCCCGGGGCTCGCGCCGATCGAGTCGATCCAGACCTCGACCAGCCTCGGCGCCGCCGTCGGGTTCACGACCAAGCCGAACCTCGTCCGGGCCGGGTTCGGCGGCCGGTCGACGTTCACCGTGCTGACCCGCCGGTTCCCGGACTGGGACGTGCAGGACCAGGCCCGTGGCACGATCGGTGCCGGATTCGACGCGTGGATCGGGCTGCACCACGGCCGATTCACCGGTGACCTACAGCTCGACTGGCAGCTCCTGGTGATGAAATGGGACGATCTCCGCGGGTGGCCGACCTCGTCGGACCTGGTGTTGGTGTTTGGCTATCGGTTCTGACGGGGTGCGGGGCGCCGATCTCGAACCGGGTGTTCCTGGAGGAGGCCCTGTTCCTCGGGGCGTTGCCGAGCGACGAGCGGTTCGGCGCGCCCGAGTCGGTGCTGCTGTCACCGAACGGAGACGCCGAGGTGCTGCGGTCCGCGAAGCTCGCCGCGGCGGACTGGGACGACGCGTGGGGCCTGGTGAGCGCCGCCGGCGCCCGGCTGCGGGAGCAGACCCCGGACGAGGCCACCGACGTCCGGCGCGGGTGGGACGCGGTGGACGTCGCGACCCGGGTCACCGGCACGACCCTCGGGTTCGATCCGGGGATCGTCGAGTACTGGGTCCAGGCCGAGATCGTGCTCCCGGACGACGGCGAGGTCGCGTGGACGCTCGGGGTGGCGCCGAGCGCCGACGGGCCGTGGACCGGGGTGATGTCCGGAACCCACCGGTCGGTGGACGGGAACGGCGCGGGTACGGTGACGTGGGACCGAGAGGCGACGGCGCGGGCGCTCGGCGCGGATCCGCCGGCGCCGCTCGGGATGGTGGACGCGACGTACGAGGACATCCGGGCCGACATCGGGCTGCGGTACGTCGAAGCGACGGTGACCCCGGTCCCCGGCCTCGCGCAGCCGTTCGTCGTGGTGGGCGACGTGGAGCTGCTGTACACGACTGCGTCATTGGCGGTGACCACCGACGGGCTCGCGTGGCCGGGCGGGGCGGCGGTGTGGACCGAGGAGAACGGCGGCCGCGGCGAGGGCGTGGTCCTGCGCGACGGCGTCGAGGAGCTCGCGTTCACCGCCTGCTGGGACGGCGTGGGCCACGTGGTCTGGCAGACCGGCGACGACGGGATCGTCCCGATCGGCGACCCGACCGCGTGCGGGATAGCCGATCCGTTCGACTGAGGACAATTGAGCGGACCGGGCCCGGAGGCTCACACGGAAATTTCCAGCGGCGCTGATCGGCCTCCAACCGATGACCGAGTCAGGGAAATTTGCCGTGGGAGTGGGCCCGGGCTGCGGGACAATTGGGGTGCCCGGTGATCCGGTTCCAGTTCGACTACCTGTCGCCGTACGCGTACCTCGCGTGGACGCAGATCCACGCGCTCGCCGCCCGCCACGGCCGGACGGTGGTCGCCGAGCCGACGCTGCTCGCGGCGCTGCTCGCGCACGGGCAGACCAAGGGACCGGCGGAGATCCCGGCGAAGCGCCTGTGGGTCGGCAAGGACACCCTGCGGACCGCCCGGCTGCTCGGGGTGCCGCTCGTCGCCCCGCCGACCCACCCGTTCAACCCGTTGACCGGGCTGCGGGTGACCCTGCTGGTCGATGGGGAGGACCGGCGCCGGCTGGTGGACGCCCTGTTCCGCGCGACCTGGGGCGGGGGCGGCGGGATCGCCACCGACGACCAGGTGGCCCGGGTGCTGACCGAGGCGGGGTTCGACGGCCCGGCGCTCGTGGCCCGCGCCGGCGCGCCGGGCACCAAGCTGCTGCTGCGCGAGGCGACCGAGCGGTCGATCGCCGAGGGCGTGTTCGGCGTCCCGACGATGATCGCCGACGGCGAGGCGTTCTGGGGCTACGACGCGTTCGGTCACCTCGAGCGGTTCCTCCGCGGGGAGGACTCGCTGACCCCCGAGGACCTCCAGCGGTGGCAGGACATCCGGCCGTCCGCGGTCCGACGCTGACCGGCAGGCTGGCAGGCTGGCAGGCAGGCTGGCAGGCCCTCAGCCCGACGAGCGGAACATCACCGACATCCGCGGCGGCGCCGACGCCACCTTCGGCACCCCGTGCTCGAAGTCCCGTTGGCAGGTGCCGCCCATCACCAACAGGTCACCGCACCCGAGGTCGAACGACCGCGCCGGGCCGTGGCCCCCCTTCGGTCGCACCCGCAGCCGGCGTGGGCCGCGGAGGGACACGATCGCCACGATGCAGTCCGCGACGGCGTCCCCCATCCGGTCTCCGTGGTAGGCCACGCTGTCGCGGCCGTCGCGGTACAGCGCGAGCGACACCCGGTCGACCGGGCGGGCGTACCGCGCCGACAGCGCCGCCACCGCCTGGTCGAGCACCGGATGCCCCGGCCCGTCGTCCGGGAGGCCCGCGACCAGCCGGGGAACGGCGACGACCCGCTCGTACATCTCGCGCTCGCCCTCGGTCCACTGGGTGGTCGCGACGAGGTGGTCGAACACCGCGTCGTGCCCGACGACCCACCCCGGGAGGTGGTCGAGGAACGCCCCGGTCCCGAGCGGGATCCGACGCGCCGCCGACAGCGTCGGATCGAGGCCCGGCGCGGCTCCGCCGAACAGCAACCCCTGCAGTTCCATCCCGCGGATCTAACCTGAACTCGCGTTCAGTGTCCAGCGACCGCCGCTGGTCGTGGCACACTGGAGAGATGTTCGCTGGGAAGATGTTCGAGCTCCACCTCGTGGCCGGCGCCGGCGCGCCCCGACGGCTCGCGCCGATCGGCGTGGCGCCCCTGCTGATCGGACGGTCCGCGACCAACGACGTGGTGCTCGACGACGAGCGGATCAGCAGCCGCCACGTCCGGGTGTGGGCGGACGGCGACCGGCTGCGCGTCCGCGACCTCGGCAGCCGCAACGGGACCCGGGTCAACGGGACCGCGGTCGTCGACGATGCCGCGATCGGCCCCGGCGACGAGATCGAGCTCGGCGAGTCGCTGGTGCTGCGGGTCGTCCCCGCCGAGCGCCCGATCGCGGCGGAGCTCCCGGTCGACCCCGCCGAGGCGTGGGCGGCGGCGGTCCGGCTGGTCCCGGCGCTGCTCGCCGCCGGACGTCGCAGCGCGGCGCTCCAGCTGCTGGTGGACGAGGTCCGCCGCCTGACCGACGCCCCGACGGTGATCGCCGTCGTGTGGAGCGGTGCGGGCGCCGACCGGGTGGTGTCCGGGTCGGCCCACCGGGGCGACGTGACCCGCCTGTTCTCGATCCGCGACGACGCCGTGTCCGGCTGGCTGGTCGACCGGGTGCTCGACCGCGGGGAGACCGTGTGGTCGGACGACGCCTCGACCGACGCCCGCCTGCGGGACCGCCCGAGCGTGGTCGCGCTCGCGCTCCACAGCGTCGGCTGCGTGCCGCTCGGCCCGTCGGCGGTCCTGTACCTGGCCGATCCGGGGTCGGCGGGGCGGTTCCCGCCGGGGATCCGGCTGCAGGTCGAGGCGCTGTGCGCGGTCGCGCGCCCGTTCGTGGCGGGCGCGGGTCCGGTCGGCCCCGCGCCGGAGCCGCTGCCGGGGATGGTGGGCGGATCGCCGGCGATGGGCGAGGTGTTCGACAACGTCCGCGCGTTCGCGCCGATGCCGTGGCCGGTGCTGATCCTCGGCGAGACCGGGACCGGCAAGGAGCGCGTCGCCCACGCGATCCACGCGCTGTCCGGCCGCTCCGGGCCGTTCGTCGCGGTGAACTGCGGCGCGCTGTCCGACGAGGTCGACGCGTTCGACCGGGCGGCCGGCGGCACGCTGTTCCTCGACGAGGTCGGCGAGCTGTCGATCGCGGTCCAGACGCGCCTGCTGCGGGTCCTGCAGGAGGTGCCGCTGCGCGCCCGGGTGATCGCCGCGACCCACCGGACCCTCGACGACCCCGCGACCCGTGCCCCGGTCCGCGACGACCTGTACCACCGCCTCGCCGCGTGCGGTCCACCTGCTCGACCGGCTGCTGCGCGAGCTCCCGCCCGGTCCGCGGATCCAGCTGTCGACCGCCGCGATCCGGCGCCTCCAGGCCCGCCCGTGGCCGGGGAACGTCCGCGAGGTCGAGAACGCGCTCCGGACCGGGGTCGCGCGGTGCCTGGCCCGGGGCGACGCGGAGCTGCGGCCCGAGCACCTCGACGGCGAGCCGGCCGACCCCGAGGAGGCGGTCGACGATCTCCCCACCGCGACCCGCGCGTTCCAGGCCCGCCGGGTGCGGGAGATGCTCGCCGCGTGCGGCGACAACCGGGCGGAGGCCGCGCGCCGGCTCGGGGTGTCCCGCCAGTTCCTGTACCGGGTGTTCGCCCGGGACGAGGACCCCGACGAATGACGGCGTACCGGGTGGTCCGGCGGATCGGCGAGGGCGGCGTCGGTCAGGTGTACGAGGCGGTGCGCGAGTCCGGGATCGGCGCCGGCCGGCGGGTCGCGATCAAGGTGCTCCACGGCGCCGGTCCGGGGGCGGATCCGGACACCTCGACCCTCGAGCGGTTCCGGGACGAGGCGCGGATCCTGTCGATGGTGCGCGATCGGGCCGTCGTGTGGGCGGACGTGCCGGTGCGGCTCGAGGACGGGTGGGCGGTGGTGATGGACCTCGCGCCGGGGGTCGACGTCGCGCGGCTGCTCGCGGTCGCCGGACCGTGCCCGCCCGCGGCGGCGATCGAGCTCGTGGGCGAGGTCGCGCGCGCCCTCCACAACCTGTGGCACCACGAGGGCCCGGACGGCCCCCTCCGGGTGCTCCACCGCGACCTGAAGCCGTCGAACCTCCAGATCTCGCGGTCGGGCGAGGTGCGGATCCTCGACTTCGGCAACGCGCGCGCCGAGTTCGCGGATCGCGAGGCGCGGACGACCCGCCACATCGGTGGCACGCCGGGGTACATCGCGCCGGAGCGGCTGGCGGGCCAGGACGGGCCGGAGGGCGACGTCTACTCACTCGGCGTCGTGCTGACCGAGCTGTGCACCGGGACGGGCGCGGTCCACCGCCACACCCCGCGGACGGTGCCGGTCCGGACCGAGGCGTCGACGGCGGAGACGCCGATCCCAGCTGGGTCAGCGACGGTACCGGATGCGATCGCCGCCCTCGCCGCCGCGATGACCCTCCGATCGCCCGAGGCCCGCCCCACCGCCCACCAGGTCGCGCGCCAGTGCCGGGATCTGTCGAGGGGCCTCGCCGGCGAATCGCTGGCGGACTGGGCCGAGCGCGCGGTGCCCGCCGCCACGCGGGTGCTTCCCGACGACGCCCGGATCGGGACGCGGCTCGTCGTCGCGCGGTGACCGAACCGGGGTACAGTCGATCGGTGAGCGACGAATCCCCCCGCGCCGGCGTCGTGATCGGCGGCCGCTATCAACTCGGGAAGCTGATCGGCGAAGGCCGCACGGGACGCGTGTACCGCGCGCACGACACCAAGAGCACCGAGCGGGTGGCGGTCAAGCTGCTGCACAAGCCGCTGTGCAGCGTGCCTGAACCCGTCCGCCGGTTCGCCCGCGAGTTCGAGGCCACCCGCCGGATCGATCACCCGAACGTCGTCCGGAGCATCGCGTTCGGCCAGCAGGCCGACGGTCCGCTCGAGGGCACCCACTTCCTGGTGATGGAGCTGCTCGACGGGCGGCGCCTGGTCGACGTGCTCGCCTCGGGGCCGCTCGACGCGGCGCGCACGGTGCGGATCGCGCTCGACGTGGCGCAGGCGCTCGCCGCCGCCCACCAGGAGGGGATCGTCCACCGGGACGTCGAGCCGAGCAACGTCGTCCTCCAGCGGGTCCGCGGCAAGGACGTGGCGAAGGTCCTCGACTTCGGGCTCGCCCGCCTCGCGAGCAACGACGAAGCGCTGACCGACTTCGGGATCCGCCTCGGCACCGCCGAGTACATGTCGCCGGAGTACGTCGAGACCGGCGAGCTCGAGCCCCGCAGCGACGTGTACGCGCTCGGCGTGATGATGTACGCGATGCTGACCGGCGCGCCGCCGTTCGTCGGGCGGATGCTGATCGTGATGCAGGAGCAGGTCACCGCGACCCCGCCGCCGCTGTCGATCCGGGTCCCGGGGGTGGCGACCTGGCTCGAGGTGCTGGTGATGGAGATGCTCGCCAAGCAGCCCGAGCACCGGCCGTCCGCGGTCGAGGTGGTCGAGCGCCTCCGCGAGAACCTGGCCGCCACCGACCTCGAGGTCGGGGTGGAGCGCCGGGCGCTGGCGTCGTTCGAGGGCAGCGCGATGCCCCCGCCGGCCGCGGTCGCCCACCACTCCGAGCAGGCGCCGGTCTACCCGGATCCGAAGCCCCTGCCGAAGGTGCCGCTGCTGATCACGGTCGCGTTGCTCGGGTTCGGCCTGATCGGCCTCGTGGGCCTCACGTCGATCGTCGGCGTGCTGCTGATGATCTGACGGGACCGCGTCTCGCGGCCCCAGGAAGGCTACGGAGCGGCGGGGATCGCGTCCGCGCCGTCGGCCGGGGCACCCTGCTTCGCGCCCTTGCCGGCCTTCGCCTTGCCCTTGCGCTCTCCGTCGCCGCCGGCCGCGAGGTCCGCGGTGCGGGTCTTGCGGGCCTTGCCTGCGCCCTTCCCCTTGCCCTTGCGCGACTTCGCCTTGTGGTTCGCCGCGTTCGCCAGCCCGCCCAGCGCCGCGACCCCGTCGGCCCGGCGACCGTCGACCACCGCCCGCTGGGTGGTCTCGAGGTCGGTGCGGAGCGCGTCGATCGCCCTCCCCTGCATCACGTTCTGCACGAGCAGCACGACGAGCAGCAGCCCGCCGACGGCCGCGCCCACCATCCACCCGACCTGCGAACCCTGACCCGCGGTCGCGGATCCCTCGGCCTCCGACATCGGACCTCCGGGGCACGACGGTAACTGCCGTACTGTCCGCTCGCCACGACTGAGATCACGGAACGGCGCGGCAGGTCGCCGAACGGCCCCGCGCCCGGGACCCTCACCGACCGCCGCGCGCCCGGTCCCGGGCCTGGTCTTCCTCGACCAGGCGATGCTCGCGGATCAGCCGGTCGCCGAGGTGATCCGCGAACCGCGCGAGCTGGACCGCGTCCACGCCGAACGCGAGCGACAGGTCCGACCCCAGATCGTCCCGGAACGGCGCCGACACGTTCCCCATCAGCTGGACGTTGACCAGCTCGAACACCTCGATCCCGCCGCCGATCAGCGCCGCGTTGAACGCGCCCTGGAGCTGCTGATCGAGGCCCTGGACGTCGAGCGCCGCCGACCCGACCCCGACGCTGCCGACCAGCGCGAACCGCTCGCCGACGAACGACAGGCCGCTCCGCCGGGTCCGCGGGCGATACCCGACCGCGAGGGACAGGGTGAACGCCGGCGACAGCGTGTCGGTCTCGTTCTCGGCGAACCACGGGACCGGCGTACGGACCATCACCCCGGCGCCGATCCGGGTGCGCAGGCCGAAGTCCAGCGAGCGGAACAGGTACCGGTCGACGTCCTCGCCGGGGACCCCGACCTCGATCAGCAGTAGATCTCCGTCCTCGAGCGGCTCTTCGTTGTACACGTCGTGCAGGTCGCGGAGCGCGAGCGTCACCGGCTCGGCGCCGAGCGGGCCGGCCGGGAGGAACCGGATCGTGGTCGGGAGCTCGCCGTCCACCGTGCCGGATCGGGTGAGGACCGGGCGGAAGTCCCGCTGGACCAGGCCGGTGTGGCGCGCGTACACCGCGATCTCGGCCTCCGGGCGCCTCGGCACGATCTCGACGCTGCCGCGATCGGTGATCGGGACCGGCTCGAACCAGCTCACGCCGTCCCGGGTGAACCGGGTGACCGGGCGGTACGGGATCGCCGGCTCGTCTTCCCAGCCGGAGTCGACCAGGACCGTCGCGACCTCGCCCCGCGGCGCCTCCGACCGCGGCGTCACGAACGTCTCGGGGGCCAGGGCGCGCCGCACCCGGGTCGCCGGAGCGCACCCCGCGATCCACACCCACAGCCCGACCGACAACCACGCGCTCACCCCGACGGCGTATCACGCGTGTCCGCTGGCCCGCGGCGCGTCGCCCGAGGTAAGGTGCCGCCCATGTGGAGCTGGTGGACGGTCCTCGTGTCGACGCCTGCGCAGGCGCAGCAGCTCCAGTGCCCGCAGCACTACGCGCTGGTCCAGTTCCACGAGTTCCTGGACGCGGTGGACCACGAGTACACCTCGCTCCAGTTCGCCCGCGCGCGCACCCTGCTCGAGCTCGGCCAGCCGAACGTCCCGTGCATCGACCAGGTCGTCCCGAGCGCCGACCTCGCCCGGTACGCGATCCGGCGCGCGTACGCCCTCGCGCTCGACCTCGACGAGAACGAGGCCCAGCGGTGGGCCACCGCGGCGTTCGCGATCGACCCGACGGTCCAGTGGCCCGCGTACGTCCCGGCCGAGCACTCAGCCCGCCGGATGCTCGACGACCTCGAGCCCGTCCTGCCGGTCACCCTCGACCAGGGCCTCGTGATCCCGTTCGGCGGCGGCGTGTTCCTCGACGGTCGGTTCCTGGTCGAGCCGGTCGCCGAGCCCGCGGTGCCGCACCTCCTGCAGGTCGGCGACGGCACGGGCCAGATCGTGCGGTCCGGCTGGCAGGACGGCGCGACGTTCCCGGAGGACCTGCTCGGGCCGAAGCTGCCGCTCCCGCCGGAGCTGCCGAAGTGGTACGGCGCGGACGGCAAGATCCGCAAGACCGCCCGCCCGTGGACCGACACCCGGATGCACCGGCTCGAGTCGTCGGCGGGGTTCGCGATCGTCGGGGGGACGCTGTTCGCGTCGGCGTTCCTCGCGCGGTCGGCGTACGAGGAGCGGCCGACCGACGGCCTGTACTACACCGTCGACGGCGCGGTGATCGCGTCCGGCGCGGCGAGCGGGACCGCGCTCGTGCTGCTCGGCGCAGCGCTGTTCGGGAAGTGACGATGGTGGCGCTCGCGCTGTGGGGCTGCCCGTGGATCGGGGCGGCCGAGCACGACCGGAACCAGGCGGCGCTCGAGGCCGACGGCGACGCCGACGCCGACAGCGACGCCGACACCGACACCGCCGACACCCACACCGGCTCCGACACGGACCCTCCGGCGTGCGTCGACGACGGCTACGAGCCGAACAACGCGATCCTGAACGCCACCTCCGCCGACCCGCCGTCCGCATCGTTCGACGGGGTGTTGTGCCCGGACGACGTGTCGATCGTCACCGGGTTCCCGCTCGACCTGTTCGAGATCGAGCTCGGCCCGCTCGATGTGCTGACCGTGGAGCTCGCCGGCCGCGACGGGTGGCGGTGCGCCGACCTCACGCTCGGGGTCCAGATCACCGACGAGCTCGGGGCCCCGTTCCCCGGCGCGACCGCGGCCGGCGGGTGCCCGTCGGTCCACGCCGGGTGGGGTGCCGGGCCGACCTACGCGTGGGTGTCGGACGCGATCGGGGCGGAGGAGCAGCGGTACACGCTCGATCTGTCGGTGAGCCGGTGCGAAGACCTCGACGGCGACAGCTTCCTGGCCAGCGCGTGCGGCGGACCGG
This sequence comes from Myxococcota bacterium, assembly GCA_040079715.1. Classification (GTDB taxonomy): domain Bacteria; phylum Myxococcota_A; class UBA796; order UBA796; genus JACKER01. Next base: position 13,634 of record JBEBJW010000048.1, read on the forward strand.
ACTGCTCGGACACCGAGCCCGACCGGTACCCGTACGCGACCGACCACCAGGACGGTGTCGACCAGGACTGCGACGGCGGCGACGACCTCGATCCGCAGCCGTGCGTGGTGTCGACCGGCGCCGAGTTCGTCGAGGGCAACGTCGCGTGCGGCGACCTCGCGGCGGACCCGGTGTGGGACCGGTGGGTCGTGGACGGCGGCGGGCAGCTGTCGGTGGTGGTCCAGAACGGCGCGGTCGGCGCGGCGGACCCGGTGGCCCTGATCGTGGACCCGGACGGCAGGTCGCACTACGGCCTGCAGCCGAACCGGTCGCAGATGGACGACGAGCGGAGCTGCGACGTGCCGAGCTGGAGCGGGCTCGACTGTCCGGCGGCGTGCGTCTTGCCCACGTCGGCTGGCCCGTCCACGGTGTGGGTCGCCCAACAGCCGGGGGCGGGCTGCGTCACGGGCGCGTACTACCGGCTGCTGGTGTACGTCGACGGCGCGCCGACCCTCCCGACCCTGACCGGCGACGACATCCCGCTCGCCTTCCCGTAGCCGCTGCAGAGCCCGCTCACCGCGGCGCGAGGGCCTGCCTGAGCAGCCGGATCGTGCTCGAGTCGCCCTCGAGCTGCGGGATCGGCGCCCCGCGCCTCACCGCGTCGATCACGGTCGGAATCGCCTCGAGCAGCGGGCGATCGAGGGG
>JBEBJW010000049.1:0-14257 GCA_040079715.1 Myxococcota bacterium
CCGCCCGAGCGATGACGTCAGCGGCCGGGCCTACGGTCGAGTCAACGAGCAGGACACCGACGGACTGCGGTCCGGGGACGCCTCGGCCGGCACCGCCTCCACTGGGTCGGACCCGCACCCGGCCCACCCGGCGACGATCATCGGGACCATCGGACCTCCGGAGGTCCCGTATCCGAGGCGCGGCCGTTACAGTGCGGTCATGTTCGGTCCCGGCGGTCCGTCGCTCGTCGATCTCGCGGTCGAGGCCATGTCCTCCACCGCCGCTGGCTACGATCACCTCGCGCCGAAGTTCGAGGCCACGCCGTTCCGCACGCCGGACGCGCTGCTCGACCGCGTCGCCGACCACCTCCGGCCGAACCCGCCCGCCTCGGTGCTCGACCTGTGCTGCGGCACCGGCGCGGTCCTCCGCCGGTGGGCGCCGCTCGGGTACACCGACGGGGCCGGGGTCGACTTCAGTCCGGGGATGCTCGCCGAGGCCGCCCGGTTCGCGCCGCCGCCGGGCGTCACCGTCCGGTGGATCGAAGCAGACGTGCTCCGGTGGACGCCGGACCGCGCGTACGACGTGGTCACCTCGTTCGGCGCGTTCGGGCACTTCGAACCGGCCGATCAGCCCGCCCTGCTCGACCTCGTCCGGCGCTCGCTCGCCCCGGGTGGGCGGTTCGTGTTCGTCACCGGGCCGCGCCCCACGCTGCGCCAGCCGGGGTTGTGGTTCGCCCGCGGGTTCAACGCCGCGATGCGGATCCGGAACGCGATCGTCCCTCCGCCGTTCGTGATGTACTACCTGACGTTCTCCCTGCCGGACGCGCTGGCGCGGTGTCGCGAGGCGGGGTTCGATCCGGTGGTGACACCGCTCGGGTGGGATCCGCGCCCGGAGCTGGTCCTCGTCGAGGCGAGGGTCCGATGATCGCCGGCGGTCGAAGGACGACCGGGGGTCGCGCGTATAAGCGGATCACGGGAGGTCGAATGTTGCGTCGCCTGGGTGCGTTCGTGTGGGTCGCACTGGCTCCCCTGCTGGGGGTCGTCGCCGGCTGCGAAGGCGCCGAGCTGCCGGACGTGAACATCTTCACGATCCAGGACGACATCGACCTCGGGGCGCAGCTCGCCGACGAGATCGCCGCCAACCCGCAGGAGTACGGCGAGCTCCTCCCGCGCAACGAGTACGCCGAGGCGTACGGGCACCTCGACCGGATCCGCGACGAGATCCTGGGCTCCGGCGAGGTCACCTACGCCGACCAGTTCGAGTGGAAGACCCACCTGATCCACGACGACACCGTACTGAACGCGTTCGCCGCCCCGGGTGGGTACATCTACGTCTACACCGGGCTGATCTGGTACCTCGAGGAGGAAGACCAGCTCGCCGGCGTGCTCGGCCACGAGATCGCCCACGCCGACCAGCGCCACTCGACCCAGCAGCTGACCAAGGCCTACGGGATCGAGACGCTGCTGTCGCTGATCTTCGGCGACGACGGCGGCGGCGTCGCGGCCGACGTGGCGTCCGGGCTCGTGTCGCTCGAGTTCAGCCGCGAAGACGAGGCCGAAGCGGACGAGTTCTCGGTCGTGTACCTGTGCGGCACCGACTACGCGTCTAACGGGGCGGCCGGGTTCTTCGAGAAGCTGCTGAGCGAAGGCTCGGTCGAGATCCCGGAGTTCCTGTCGACCCACCCGAGCTCGGACTCGCGGGTCCAGGACATCAACGCGATGGCGGGCGACCTCGGGTGCTCGACCGATCCGAACCCGAACGGGCAATACGCCGCGTTCCTCGACAGCCTGCCCCCGTTCGAGAACGGTGGCTGACCGGGGCGGGCGCGGCTAGCATGACCCATGCTCGCTCTGACGTTCGCGGCGTGTGTGAAGGACCCTGAACCGACGGTGATCGAGGCCACGGGCGCGCCGTCCGAGCTCGTCCCGACCGTCCTCCACGTGGCGTTCGACGGAGAGGGGACCGGGTTCGTCGAGTACGGCCTCGACGGGTTCGACCTGCGCACCCCGGACGACGCCGGCGGCGCGACGCACGACGTGGCGGTGCTCGGGCTGAAGGCCGCCCACGCGTACCAGTGGCGCGCGGTGGTGGTCGACGCCGACAGGGTCCGGTCCGAGTCCGAGCCCGGCAGCTTCGACGTCCCTGCCCCGCCGGCCGAGCTCCTCCCGGTCACGGTGACCGTCGCGGACGAGGCCGCCGAGCTGCAGTACTTCCTCGCGAGCGTGATCCGACCGGACCTCACGTCGTTCGCCGCGATCATGGACCGCGACGGCGACTGGGTGTGGTGGGCCTCGTCCGACGGCACGGTGATGGTCACCCCCGAGCTCGGGGTCGACGGCGCCTCGATCGCCTGGGGGCAGTACGACTTCGGCAAGTACCTCGACATCGGGCGGATGGTCCGCGTGTCGCTCGACGGCACCACGCGGACCGAGACCCGGCTGCCGATCGGCCACCACGACTTCGTCCAGCACGACGACGGCACCGTGGCGTTCCTCGGGATCTCGTTCGCCGAGATCGCGATCGGTGACACCACCTACGCGATGGCGAGCGACACGATCTCGGTGATCGACGAGGGATCCACCGCGGAGACCTCCACGCCGATCTTCGACATGTTCGCCGACTTCCCGCTCGAGCCCGAGGTCACCTGCGATCACATCGCGCACGAGGAGCCGAAGCTCGGCCAGGACGCGGTCCACGAGTGGACCCACGGCAACTCGTTCATGTTCGTGCCGGAAGACGACGCGTACTACGTCAACGACAAGTTCACCGACTGGCTGATCAAGGTCGACCGCGCGACCGGCGCCCCGCTGTGGAAGCTGAACGGCCGGGGCAGCGAGTTCACCCAGCCGAACGGCGATCCCGTGTGGGTCGACGTCCAGCACACCTCGCTGTGGAGCCACGGCCACATGTCCGACATCTGGTCGGGCGGCGGGATGATGTTCGACAACGGCGATCACCACGTCCCGACCGTGTCCCGGGCGATCGAGTTCGCGTGGGACGAAGCCGCGCGCACCGCCGAGATCGTGTGGGAGTACCCGCACCCCGAGGGGCTCGCGACCGCCGCCCTCGGCGACGTCCGCCGGATGCCGCTGGGCGACGTGCTGATCACCTGGGCGGGGCTCGGCGAGATCACCGAGGTCACCCGTGACGGGGCGATCGTGTGGCGGGCCGAGATGGACGGGGACCGTCAGCTCGTCGGGCGGCTGGTCCCGATCACCGACCTGTACGATCCCCACGGTACGCCGTGACGGATCGCCGGGTGCCGTGCTAAGCCGAGTCCGGAGGCTCCGTGCGCCCCCTGCATGCGATGCTCCTTTCCGCTCCGATCCTCTGGGCAACGCTGTCCAGCTGCGGTCGCGAGGACACCCCCTCCCCGCCGTACGTGGCGCTCGATCCGGTCGCCCACGCGGTCCGCGCGTCGATGGTGCTCCGCGGGATCCGCCCGACCGTCGACGAGCTCGACCAGGTGCGCCGGGATCCGCACGCGCTCGAGGGCCTGGTCGACACCTGGGTCGCGTCGCCCGAGTTCGCGCTGGTCGCGAAGGACATGTACGCCGAGTGGCTGCTGGTCCGCGCGGACGTGATCGACCCGCTGCCGGCGCTCGGGACGATGGACGGTCACCTGATGCACGAGATGAGCTTCTCGCTCGCCGAGGCGCCGCTCGAGCTCGTGAAGTACGTGATCGAGAACGATCGGCCCCTGACCGAGATCCTCACCTCCGACATCGCGATGGCGGACCCGATCGTCGCCGGAGTGTACGGCCTCGCCTACGATCCCGCCGGTCCCGAGTGGCAGCCGTCGCACTGGAACGATCAGCGGCCTGCCGCCGGCCTGCTCGTCGACTCCGAGCTGTGGCGTCGGCACGAGTCGGCCGGGTCGAACTTCAACCGGCTGCGGGCGAACCTCGTCGCCGACGTGTTCCTGTGCTCGGCGTTCGCCACCCGCGACGTGGTGGTCGAGGGCGGCATCACGATCAGCGACGAGTTCCAGGTCGCCGAGGCCACCCGCACCCAGCCCGAGTGCATGAACTGCCACACCGGGCTGGACCCGTTCGCGGCCTACTTCTTCGGGTTCAAGAAGCAGGTCAAGCGGTCGACCGTCGCGAAGGGGTTCCGGGCCGACTGCGACACGAGCCCCACCCGCGACCCGTTCAAGCCGTACTCCGAGTCCGAGTACTGCTACCCGCTCGAGCCGTACTCGACCGAGGACGAAGACTGGTGGCAGTACTGGGCCCTGCCGGCCCCCGGGTTCTACGGCCAGCCCGGCCAGGATCTGGAAGACCTCGGCCAGAAGATCGCCGACGACCCGCGGTTCGCCCAGTGCACCGCCCGTCGGTTCTACGGGTGGATGACCGAGTCCGATCCGCACGCTGTCCCGCTCGCGTTCGCGGAGCAGCTCCAGGACGTGTTCGTCGCCAGCGGCTACTCGGCCAGGGCCCTGGCGAAGGCGGTGGTGCTGTCCGACGCGTTCGCCGCGGTGGCGCCGGCCCCGGGGGTCACGCCCGACGTGCCGCCGGCGGGGATCCAGATCGCCCGCCCCGAGCAGGTCGCCCGATCGATCGAGGACATCACCGGGTTCGCGTGGGTCGTGAACCCGGACTACGACGGGTGCGACAGCGACCGCGACGCGGGCGACGGCACCGACTGCTGGGGCCGGGTCGACGTGATGCGGTCGGACCGGTTCGGGTACCGTGCGATGGCCGGCGGGATCGACGGGTACGCGATCACCACCCCGATCCACTCCCCCACCCCGCCGCGCGAGCTCGTGTGGGAGGGGTTCGCGAGCGAGGCGTCCGGCTACGTCGTGAAGACCGACTTCGCGCAGCCGGACCGCGCCCAGCGGCGGCTGATGACCGAGGTCGAGCCGACCGACACCGGCCGCGACGCGATCGTACGTCAGATCGTCGCGATCTACCCGCGGATCCTCGGGCGGTTCCCGACGGCAGACGCCCCCGAGGTCCAGGACCTCGCCGACCTGTGGCAGGCCGAGCTCGACAACACCGGCGGGGACGTGGTCTCCGCCTGGTCGCTGACCCTCACCGCGATGTTCGTCGATCCCGACGCGACGTTCTTCTAGGAGAACCGGAATGTGGCTCGATCGTCGCCGGTTCCTCGCCGCCGCTGCCGCGGGCCTCGCCCTGCCGTCGGTCGGCGCGCGCGCGTCCGCTCCGCGTCGGATGGTGGTGGTGTTCGCCGAGGGCGGGTGGGACGTGAGCTTCTGCTTCGACCCCAAGTTCTCGTCGGACCAGGTCGACGGTCCCCAGGTGAACGAAGACCCCGCCAACCCGGACGATCGCGAGGCGGTCCAGACCTTCGGGTCGCTCCCGATCGTGGTCAACGACTTCAAGCGCCCCTCGGTCAGCGGGTACTTCACGAAGTGGGCCGATCGGACCGCGGTGATCAACGGGATCTGGATGGGTGCCATCGCGCACGCGACCGCCCGGGTCCGGATCCTGACCGGGACCCAGAACCAGACGAACCCGTCGTTCGCCGCGATCACCGGCCACCTGCTCGGCGACGACCTGCCGCTCGGCTCGATCGACCTGTCCGGGGGCAGCTACTCCGGGTACCTCGCCGCGAGCACCGGTCAGGTCGGCTACCAGAGCCAGATCAAGGCCCTGATGATCGACGACGCCTCGTTCCCGGCGGCGGACGGGCTCGGGTTCACCCTGCCGCAGTTCCGCCCGGACGACGCCGCCCGGTCGCTGCTCGCCGACCACCTGGCGCGCCGGGTGACGACGGTCCGCACGAAGTGGGCCGACAACGGTCGGAACGACGCGATGATCGACGCGCGGGCCGAGGCCCTGGTCCGGGCCGGCCGGTTCCGGACCGAGGGCGCCTCGACGATCGCCAAGCTCCAGCTCGGGATCGCCCCGTCGCTGATCGAGCAGGCCGATCTCGCGGTCGACTTCCTGGCGGGCGATCTGTGCCGCGCGGTGACGCTCGACAGCCGCCGGTTCTGGGACACCCACGACGGCAACGAGCTCCAGCACGCGAACTACGAGGCGCTGTTCGAGGGCGTCGACCACCTGGTCACCCGGCTGTCCGAGACCGGGATGCTCGACGACACGCTGGTGGTGGTCCTGTCGGAGTTCACCCGCACCCCGACGCTCAACTCGACCGGCGGCAAAGACCACTGGCCGCACGCGAGCATGATGCTCGTCGGCGGGAAGGTGCGCGGCGGGCGCCCGTACGGCCTGACGGACGACCGGATCGAGAGCCAGAAGATCGACCTCGCGACCGGCGAGGCCGACGACGCCGGCCTGCTCAACAAGTACGACAACGTCTGCGCGGGGCTGCTGACCGGGCTCGACATCGACCCCGGCGAGTGGTACCCGACCATCCCGCCGTTCACGGCTCCGTTTGTCTAGGGCGCCCACCTCGCTGGGGCTGTCGGTCGGGCTCGCGCTCGCCCTCGCGTGGCTGGCCGGGTGCTCGGGCGACGGGTCCGACACCGGCGTCCCCTCGTGCGGCGACGCCACCTGGGACGGGTTCGTCGAGCCGACCTTGACCACCTGGTGCACCCCGTGCCACTCGTCGGAGCTGACCGGCGACGACCGGCGCGGGGCCCCGGTCGGCACCGACTTCGACACCTGGGCGGGCGCCAACTACTACGCGAACCTGATCGCGTCGGTCGCGGGGCCGGGCGACCCGTACATGCCCCCGGCCGGCGGGATGCCGGAGGCCGATCGCGCGCTGCTCGCCGCGTGGGCCGCGTGCGACGCCCCCGGGCCCGTCGACGAGCCGGGTCCGTGCGACGTCCGGGTCGAGCACCTCGGCGACGCGACCGCGGCCGGCGAGCCGTGCGCCGCCGGAGCGACCGCGGTGACGGGCACGTTGACGGTCGGCTCGGATCCCGGTGTCGCGCTGGACTGCGTGTGCGAGGTCGACGGTGACCTCGTGATCACGGGGCCGGTCGCGTTGCCGCTGCTCCAGCGGGTCGGCGGCGCGATCCGGGTCGAGGGCGCAGGCGCGACCGCGGTGTCGCTCCCGGCGTTGGCCACCGCCGGCAGCCTGTCGATCACCGACGCCGCCCTCGCGACGCTCGACCTGTCGGCGCTGACTGCGGTCGACGCGGCGGTGTTCGTGGTCCGCGGCGTCCTCCCCGCGACGTTCGAGCCCGCCCGCCTCACCACCGTCGGCACCACCCTCGCGCTCCGCCAGGTCGACGGCGTGACCACGGTCGATCTGCCGCGACTCGAGTCGGTCGGCGAGGACCTGGTGCTGGACGGGCTCCCGGCGCTCACGTCGGTGGTCCACACGAGCGACCTCGTGACGATCGGCGGCAGCCTCCGGCTGGTGAACAACCCGGCGCTGCGGACGGTCGAGGACTTCGAGTTCGTCGAGACGATCGGCGGCGACCTCGAGCTCGGCGGCGGCGGGGACCTGCGGTCGGTGGTCGCGCTGTGGACCGTGTCCCGGGTCACGGGAGACCTCACGATCCGCGACGAACCCCGCCTCGGCAGCGTCCAGGGGTTCGAGTCCCTCTCCCAGATCGGAGGCACGCTCCGGGTCGTGTCGGTGGGCGCGGCCGGCGTGTCCGGGTTCGACGCGCTCGATCAGCTCGGCGGGATCGAGGTGATCGGCAACCGGAACCTGGCGACCTGGGCCACCGGCGAGGTGTCGGTCGTGGCGGGCAGCGTCACCGTGGTCGACAACCCGGTCCTGCCCGTGCTCCCGGCGATTGACGGCGTCGACTCGATCGGCGGGGCGGTCCAGATCGCGGGGATGGACGCGTTGGCCGGCGGCGGCGCGCTCGGCGAGGTGGTGTCGATCCCCGGCGACCTGCAGGTGGTCGACAACGCCGCCCTGCAGAACCTCGGGATGCCGTCGCTCGGCCAGGTCGGCGGAGACCTGACCCTCGAGCAGAACGCCGCGCTGAGCTCGCTCCAGGGCTGGTCGGCGCTCGACACGGTCAGCGGCGACGTCACCGTCCGGTCGAACCCGGCGTTGCCGGACGCGGCGATCGGGGCCTGGCTCGGCGGGATCGACGTCGGGGGCGCCACCACCGTCGACGGCAACGGGGGCTGACCGGCCGCGGATCGCGCTGGGCTCACCGCAGGCTCACCGCAGGCTCACCGGAGCGTGACCGTCGCGATCCCGGCGTACATCGACCCGATCGGGAACACGCGGTACGCCGTGACCCCCTCCGACGCAACGTCGATCGGGTTCGACAGGCGGACGTCGACCACCGGGTCGGGGTCGGTCGGATCGAGCTCGATCAGCCGCACGCTCTTCCGTCCGAGGCCGAGCTCGGCGTTGAACTGTCCGCGCTCGCCGTCGAGGAACCCGAAGTCGGCGAGCGCGTGGCCGGTGACGGGCAGCCAGGCGGCGTTCCCGAGGGCGTTCGACAGCAGCGGCTCGGCCGGCGCCCAGCTCCACCGCTCGGTCACCGTGCGCGCCTCGGCGTCGACCGCGTACGCGACGACCCGGCTCTCCGGCAGCTCTCCGGTGTCGGGGGTGTACGGGGTGCGGGTGAACATCCGGTTGTCGAACACCACGATCTGCCCGTCCTCGTCGACGTCCGGGCCGTGCTGGTGGTACATCCACCGGGTGCCGTCGGTCGGGGTGAGCAGGCGATCGGTGAACGTCCGGTTCCATCCGGCCGGATCACCGAGGATCCACTCCACGTCGCCCGCGTCCGACAGCTTGACCATCGCGTCCTGGTGGCGCACCGACAGCAGCAGTCCGCCGCCCGGCCACGGGACGATCGCGTTCGCGTGGACCCAATCGAACCCGGACACCAGCGGCAACAGGCTGCCGAAGCCGATCCGGGCCGTGTCGAGCATCGTCGACAGCGGGCGATCCAGCTGGACCTCCCCGTCCGAGGTCGAGAACCGCACGACGTGATCGTCGGCGACGGTCGCAGGGCCGGTCGGGGTCGGATCGTCGTACGACTCGGGGTACGCCGGGACCTCCGCCGACGACGCGACCAACGACAGGACCGAGCCGTCGCCCACGACGTACCCCTCGTGGTGCAGGGGCCACGGGATCGACACGTCGCCGCCCTCGCCGGAGGCACCCGGGAACCACCGCCCGATCACGCCCCCGAGCCAGTCCATCTCGATCGCGCCGGCGGACAACCCGAACAGCGTCCCCCGGTCGGTGGCGCGGATGTCGCCCCAGTCGATCTCGCCGGTGTACAGCCACACGACGTCGCACGCGCCGGTCGAGCCCGGGGATCCGGGGTCGAGGACCGCGAGCCAGCTCGTCCCGCCGGGGACCTCGAACGACAGCAGCCAGTACCCGGGCTCGCGCCGGTCGGGATCGTTCGCCAGCACCTCGATCGTCGGGAACGTCGGCGGGAGCGGATCCGGGTGGACGAGCAGCGGGTCGAGCACCGCTCCCACGCCGGTGTCGGGGTCGATCACCGTCAGGGTGACGATCGTGTCGCGATCCGGCGCGAACCCGAGGAGCGGTACGTCGAACGCGTCGGAGACCGCATCGAACGCCACCTCCGTCGTCTCCCCGTCATCGGCGGCGAGCGAGGCGACGAGGCGAGCCGGGCGATCGACCGCCAGCCGCAGCCGGCGGGCGAGCGGCGCGTCCGGCGGGGTCGACAGCGACGGCGACTCGGTCACGACCGGCCCCGGAGCGGGCAGCGAGGGCAGCGGGCGATCACCTGGCCGACACGCGACGAGCATCAGCCACACGCGCTCCTCCGTTCCGCCCCGGTATAACCGTCCGGGCCGCGGTCCCCCGTTCGGGCGATCGACGGGGCGGAGGGACCGGCGGTCAGCTCGTTGTGACGGATCTCCTCGTCGGTCGTGGAACGTCATACAGCGTACTCCGCACCTGCCCGGGCTTGCGCCGACCGAGGAATCGGGTAGGATCGCGCGCCGGTCGGTCACCGACCGTCACCGGACGTTCACGAACGTCAGACCCCGGGGCTCCGATGCAACGATTGATTCTTTGGGGGGGCATCGCAGGGTTCACCGCTTGTCTGGTGAAGCCTACGCTCGTCTCCATCGACCCTGATTTCGGCTACGTCGACGGTTGTGTCGACGTGGTGATCCAAGGCCACCACCTCGGCACCGCGGCTTCGGCGAAGATCGGCGACGCCGACTTCCTGTCGCTCGCCGCGCAGGAGCCCGAGGACACGAACGTCGTCCCCGAGTACGCCACCGACGTGGGGTTCAAGTACTACGGGCTCGTTCCGCCCTCCCCGACGGGGGAGATCGGGTTCTTCGACGTGTCGTTGACCGTCGACGGTGAGACCCTGAGCATCCCCGAGGGCTGGTACTACCGGACCTGCCCGGGCAGCTTCGTGATCGATTCGATCGTGCCGCCCCCGGCGGACGGCACCACCACCACCGGGATCGTGGCCAACGGCGGCGACACGATCCAGCTCATCGGGTGCAACCTGAACGACCAGGTCACCGTGAACCTGATCGATCCGGGCGCGTTCGGGACCACCAGCGCCCTGACCACGACCGGGACGACGACGACCGGCACGACCACCACCGGCACGACCACCACCGGCACGACCACCACCGGCGGCACGACCACCACCGGCGGTACGACCACCACCGGCGGTACGACCACCACCGGCGGTACGACCACCACCGGCGGCACGACCACCGGCGGAACCACCACCGGCGGAACGACCACCGGCGGCACCACGACCAGCGCCGGCACCGTCGTGGCGTCGGTCACGGTCGCGAACGGCGGCGACGCCGACTGCTCGACCGCCCGGGCCCACTTCGACGTCCCGGCGGTCCCGTCCGGGAACTACTGGCTCGAGTTCGTCCACTCGGACGGCAGCGTGTACCCCGACTACTCGAACTGCTTCACCACCACCACTACCACCGCGAGCGGCGGTGACAGCGGCGGCTGCCCGTACATCGAGATCTCGGTCGGAGGTGCAAAGTGACCCCGATGTTCTCTTCCGTCCTGTCGTTCCTCCTGCTGAACGTCGAGGTGGCCCAGGCCATCGAGACCGGCAACATCCAGGGTCTCGTCGAAGACGAGTCCGGTGTCCCGGTCCCCGGCGCCGAAGTCGTGATGTCGGGCGCCGAGCTCGCCGGCGAGCGGCGGATGACCACCGCCGAGAACGGCGTGTTCCGGTTCGACGGGCTGTCCCCGGGTACGTACGACCTCGTCGTCCTGTTCAAGGGCGCCACGGTCGCGCGGGCCGAGGTCCGCGTCGCGCTCGGCACCACCACCAACGCCACGATCCCGGCCAAGATGGGCGGGGTCAGCGAGGAGCTGGAGGTCATCGGCATCAAGCCGGTGATCGACACCACCTCGAGCTCGTTCGGCTCGACCCTCGGGTCCGAGCAGATCCACGACCTCCCGGTCGGCCGGAACTACCAGTCGGTCGTCGAGACGATCCCGGGCGTGTCCGGTCGCGTCGACACCTCCGGCGGCGGCGAGGGCAACGGCAACCCGTCGGTCCGCGGTGAAGGCCAGTACGGCAACAACTACTTCATCGACGGCGTTTCGACCCGCGATCCGGCGACCAAGACGTTCGGCCAGAGCGTCAACTTCGACGCGATCGAGAACATCCAGGTGTACACCGACGGCGCCCCCGCCGAGTTCGGCCAGTTCACCGGGATGGTGGTGAACGTCGTCACGAAGGACGGCGGCGACGAGCATCACGGCAGCGCCGCGATCTTCTACGGCCAGCACGCGTTCTTCGACAAGGAATACCCGATCCTCAACCTCGAGACCGCGGTCGAGGAGGACACGGTCAAGCAGCGGAGCTGGGCCGCGACGTTCGCCGGGACTGCCGGCGGCCCGATCATCAAGGAGAAGCTCTGGTACTTCGCGTCGCTCGATCTGGCGTACGGCTCGCTGATCCCGGAAGGGGTCACCGAGGGCGACCCGATCAAGACGCGGTCGGTCGACTTCCTCGGGAAGCTGACCTGGTTCCCGACCGCGGCCTGGACCCTGCGGTACCAGTTCGGCGCGTCGTTCTCGCCGCAGCCGAACTTCGACCTGTCGCAGTTCGTCACCGCGGAAGCGGCCTCGAACCGGACGGACTGGGACCAGTCGCACCGGCTCACCGCCACGCTCAGCCCGGACGACAAGAACACCCTCGAGATCAAGCTCGGGTACCTCAACACCAACATCGACATCCTGCCGACGCTCGATGACGACACGGTGCCGTCGTACCAGGACGCCCAGGGTGCGCTCCACGGCAACGCGTACAACGTCGACCTGAACGACCGGAACCGGTTCGGCGGCGGCCTGACCTACACCCGGTTCCTCGAGCGCCTCGGAGGCGAGCACCGGATCAAGGCCGGCGCCGACGCGTACGTGCTCCTCGAGCGGCGCGAGATCGTCAACACCGGTCGGCTCACCGACTTCGTGTGGCAGCAGGATCCGGACGGGGACGGCATCCCCGAGGACGATCCGACCGGTCCGACCGACGTCGGCACCCGGTACGGCTCCGGCCCCGGGTTCGACTGTACGAACCCGAACCCGGCCGATCCCGCCGCCGGCGACTGCTACAGCTACGAGCACTGGACCAATGTCGGTCCGCTCGACCAGACCGTGTTCACCTACTCGGCGTTCCTCCAGGACGATTGGCAGCCGCTCCACCGGCTGACGATCAACGCCGGCGTCCGCGCGGACATCGAAGACGGTCGGAACGACCTCGGCGAGCGCCCGCAGACCCAGCTCCTGTCCGAGCACAACCTCCCGGCCGACGACGGTGAGCCGCCGGCCGAGCGGCAGATCGGCGAGTTCGGCCCGATCGCCGGCGTCGCGCCGCGGATCGGGTTCTCGCTCGATCCGTTCGACGACACCAAGACCAAGGTGTCCGGCCACTACGGCTGGTACTACGACCTCGCGGGCAACGGCCTGTGGCAGTGGTCGAACACCCGGTCCGCGAGCGGGTTCGTTCGGTACATCCGCGACCTCGAGGACCTCGACGGCGACGGTGACACGAACGAGTTCCGGTACTCGAACACGCAGGACCCGGTCAGCTCGCCGCTGATCTACGCCGAGGATCTCAAGCCGCCGCGGCAGGAGAAGTTCAACCTCGGGATCGAGCGCGAGGTCATCAAGGACATGTCGGTCGGGATCCGCGGGATCCTGTCGCGGACCAAGAACCTGCCCGAAGACATCCAGGTCGACTACGGGTTGGACGGCACCGGCAACGACTGGTACATCATGAACTCCGAGCACAAGTACCGGCAGTACCGGGCGCTCGAGCTCACGGTGAACAAGCAGTTCGACGATGTCTGGCAGCTGTACGGCGCGTACACGCTGTCCGAGTCGATCGGCACCACCCCGGGTCAGTTCGAGCTCGCGCCGGGCGCGACTTCGGGCTCCGACGGCAACAACGTCGGCGTGTACCTCGACGATCTGGCGTCCAAGGCGGACCGCGCGCTGTTCATCGAGAACGGCCTCGGGTTCTACCTCCAGGGCTTCAAGGGCCTCGGCCACTGCAGCCCGCTGCCGGAAGACGACGGGTACTGCGACGAGGCCGGCTGGAACGGCTACCTGCCGTACCACTCGTTCCACATGATCACGCTGAACGGTAGCTACACCGCGCCGTTCGGGACCACCTTCGGCCTCGTGTACGAGTTCGATTCGGGTCACGCCTGGCAGAAGCGGACCGACGTGCCGTTCTACGGCCCGGGCAACGCGTTCGGTCAGGGCCGTGGTTCGCGGATGATGCCGGCGGTGCACTACGTCGACTTCCGCGTGGCGCACAAGATCGGCCTCGGCAACGAGCATCGGTCGCTCGAGGCGAGCCTCGACGTGTTCAACCTCCCGGGCTTCGCCCAGTCGATCACCTACTTCGAGAACGACGCCCCCGGGTTCGGGTACACGCTGTACCGCCAGGCCCCGCGGCAGGTCCGCCTCGGGTTGAACTTCCAGTACTGATCGGTTCCGATCGAGTCTGCGCCCGCCACCGGGAACCCCGGTCGGCGGGCGCTCTGTTTTTCGCCCGACCGCCCGGGGCTGGTCTCCGCTCGATCGCCCGGGCTCCCATCGACCGGAGGGGACACGATGGACGTCGACGCGCTCGTGGGCTCAGCGGGCCGATCCGTCGGGCCGGGGCTGCGCTGGTCCACGCCGACGCGATCGGGTGGCTGTCGGCGCTCCCGGACCGGTGGGTCCACGCCGTCGTCACCGATCCCCCGTACGGCGGGCTCGAGTACGACGCCGCCGACCTCGGGAAGCTCCGGACCGGGCGCGGCGGGTGTGGCGGATCCGGCCGACGCTTGAACGCTAGCGGGAACTGATCCGGCTCCGCTCGCGAAGACTGAGCCAGTCGGCGCTGCGGCGCGGTCACGTGGTCGAGGGAGGCCACGTGGGTCG
>JBEBJW010000050.1:0-14187 GCA_040079715.1 Myxococcota bacterium
GCTGTCGGTCGACCTGATGCGGTTCTGGCCGGACGCCCCGAACGGGACGATGGAGTACCTGTTCGTGTCGCTGTTCCTGTGGGGCGGCGCCGCCGGGTTCGACCGGTTCGTGCTCGGGATGACGCCGCTCGCCGGGCTGCCGGACCGGGATCTCGCGCCGGTGTGGGCGAAGCTCGGGCAGTTCGTGTTCCGGAACGGCGAGGCGTTCTACAACTTCCAGGGCCTGCGCGAGTACAAGGACAAGTTCGATCCCCGGTGGGAGCCGCGGTACCTCGCGGTCCAGGGGGCGTGGGCGATGCCGGCGACGCTGCGGGCGGTGAACGCGCTGGTCAGCGGCTCGATGCTCGGCGCCCTCCGGAAGTGACGCGGGCGGCGCTGTCCGTCACGGAGCGGTCGTCAAGGCGCTGTCCGTCACGGAGCGGTCGTCACGGCGCTGTCCGGCACGGAGCGGTCGTCACGGCCCGGTCGTCACCGAGCGATCGTCACGGCCCGGTCATCACGAAGTCGGCGCCGTCGTCGCACGCGCCCTCGGCCGACTTGCCGTCCGCCCCGACCGTGCCGACGCAGCTCGCCCAGTACAGGTCGTCGCCGTCGAGGGTGATCGCGTCGCCGTCGACCACACCGCCGGACGGGATCGAGCCCATCTCCATCGTCCAATCGGCGATCGCGAACGTACAGCCGTCGACGTCCATCGACACGATCGCGCTCATCGCCATCCCGAGCGCCGCCCCGTCGAACACCCACTCACCGTCGACCAGTGCCGTGCACTCCGGCGCCCCGCCGGTCCCCCCGGAGCACGCTGCGAGCGCCACTCCGAGCCACGGCGCGATCCCTCGACGAGCTGCCATCGGACCCCTCCGGACGCGGAAGGTATCGCACCGCGCGCGAATGCGGGTGAAACTATCCATGGAGGGCGAGGTTGCTGAACATCGATCGCGACCTGGGCCGGTTCCGAGACATCGTGAAGGGGCGGGTCCGCAAGGACCTCCGGAAGTACATGTCGTCGGGCGAGTTGGTGGGTCGCAAGGGCAAGGACCTGGTCAACATCCCGCTGCCGCAGATCGGGATCCCCCGCCTGCGGTACGGGGAGAACAAGAGCGGCGTCGGGCAGGGCGAGGGCGACGAGGGCGAGGGTGCTGGCGACGGCCCGAAGGCCGGAGACGCGCCCGGCGACCACATGCTCGAGGTGGAGATCTCGGTCGACGAGCTGGCGGAGATCCTCGGCGAGGAGCTCGAGCTGCCGCGGATCGAGCCGAAGGGCCAGCGCGAGGCCGCGGCCGATCGGGCGAAGTACACCGGGATCAGCGTGGTCGGGCCGGAGTCGCTCCGGCACAACAAGCGCACGTTCCGCCAGGCGCTCAAGCGGAGCATCTCGAGCGGGATCTACGATCCGCAGAAGCCGATCATCGTCCCGATCAAGGAAGACAAGCGGTACCGGACGTTCGAAGTCCAGAAGGAGCCCCGCTCCGCCGCGGTCATCGTGTACATGATGGACGTGTCGGGGTCGATGGGCAAGGAGCAGAAGGACATCGTCCGGTCCGAGGCGTTCTGGATCGACACCTGGCTCCAGCACAACTACGACGACGTGGAGACGCGGTTCATCATCCACGACGCGACCGCGCGCGAGGTCGACCGCGAGACGTTCTTCCGGACGCGGGAGTCCGGCGGCACGTTGATCTCGAGCGCGTACAAGCTGTGCCTCGAGATCCTGGAGAAGGAGTACCCGCCGACCGACTGGAACATCTACCCGTTCCACTTCTCGGACGGCGACAACTGGTCGCAGTCGGACACCCGGACCTGCGTGGAGCTGCTCCAGGGCCGGCTGATCCCGATGTCGAACCAGTTCAGCTACGCCCAGGTCGACAGCCAGTACGGCTCGGGCCAGTTCATCAAGGACCTCGAGGAAGCGTTCACCGAGGAGCAGCGGGTCGTGCTGTCGCGGATCCCGAACCGGGAAGCGATCATGGACTCGATCAAGGAGCTCCTCGCCGGCGGACGGTGACGGCGCCCGGGCAGCCTCCCGGCACAGGGCGATCGCCCCGTCCACGCGCGACGGGGGATCGCCGGGCCCCTCCCGCCCCCGACGCGTCCGTCCCAGCGCCGCCGCGCCGCCGAGCCGGTCGGTGCTCGGTTCTCTCGCGGAACCGAGACGATCACGCGACGGACGTGGCATGGGGGAGCAATCCTGGACCCACGACTGCTCGGGGGCGCGGCCCTCGACCCCGGTCGGACCGAGCTCCCGGTCCCGTACGGACGACCTGCACTCTCGGTCGCATGTAGGACGCACACCGACACAGCCCGCCGCGGATCACCGACAAGAGATGGGGAAACCCGGAGGGTTCGCATCGCAGCCGAATCGGACCATGATTGCTTCTCCGCTGGGCGCTGGGCCCCCCAGACTCGCGACAGCGGACCAATCACAGGGGAAGACGATGTCGGTTCGTACGTACTGGATGCTCGTGGTGTGCTCGTCCTCGATCGGTTGTATGACGACCGGAGACGAATCGGAAACCGTACCTGTGCGGCTCGCGGACGATTCGTCCCAGTCGCGTTCGATCTTCGCCGGCCGTACTCTGTACGCCGACCCGAACAACGACGCCGCCGACACCGCCGACGACTGGAAGTGGAGCGACCCGCACGGCGCCGCGATCATGGACGATCTCGCCACCGTCCCGCAGTCGCTGTGGCTCGGGGACTGGAACTGGGACGTCGAGCACGACGTCGACAGCCTGCTCGACCGGGCCGCCGGCAAGCTCGTGACGTTCGTGGTCTACAACATCCCGAACCGCGACTGCGGCAACTTCTCGGCCGGGGGCGCGTCGGGTCGGACGGCGTACCTCGACTTCGTCGACGACGTCGCGGCGGGCCTGAACGGCCGGAGCGCGATCGTGGTGCTCGAGCCGGACGCGCTCGGGGTGATCGACTGCCTGTCGGACTGGGCGCAGGGCGACCGCGAGGACATGATGGCCGACGCGGTGGTCGCGCTGACCGACGCGGGCGCCTCGGTGTACATCGACGCGGGCGACTCGGCGTGGGTCCCCGCGTCGGACATGGCCGACCGGCTCGAGCGGGCCGGGGTCCACGACGCCGCTGGGTTCGCGCTGAACGTGTCGCACACCGAGTACACCTACGACGAGATCGACTACGCGTACAAGCTGCGGTCGTTCCTCGGCGACGGCGCCCGGTACGTGATCGACACCGGCCGCAACGGCGTCGGCCCGACCTGGGACAACCAGTGGTGCAACCCGCTCGGGCGGAAGAACGGCAAGCGCCCGACCCTGACTTGGACCACCACCGGCCTCGACGCGCTGCTGTGGATCAAGCAGCCCGGCGGCTCGGACGGGTGGTGCAACGGCGGACCCGAGGCCGGGAGCTGGTGGCCCGAGTACGCCCGCAACCTGGCCGAGTGAGTCGTCCGGGCCTCCGCTCCACCTGGCGGGGGCCCGAGCCGCCACGGGTCACGCCCGGCGCGAGCCGTACAGCAGCCCGAGCGCGAGGACACAGGTGCCGAGCAGCACCCCCTCGGTCCACCCGATCCACCCGAACACCGCCGCCATCTCGCGGCCGCGATCGACCAGGCTGTGGGTGCAGCCCGTCTCGGCGTGGTGCAGGTAGCAAGCGTACGACGCGGACTTCACCTGCTCGCGCAGCCCGAGGCCGGTCACCAGCGGCACGAGCGTCGCCCCGAGCGTCCCCCACGCGAACCGGCGGGCCAGCCACAGCGGTGTGGTCAGCACCCCCGCGAAGTACCGCACGCCCGTCCCGGCGTTCACCAGGCCGAGCGAGACGACGAGCACCGACTGGATCAGGAAGACCAGGTGCCAGCTGTTCGCGTCACACAGCGTCATCCCGTCGCGCAGATCACACAGCAGCTCGGTGTCCGGCAACATCACCACCTCCGGCGTCCGATCACAGGGTACCGCCGCGCGCATCGCGGCGCGTCGTCACGATTTGCCCTCCAGCCGGGAGCATGCGGAGCGCGCGTCCAAGTTCTATTGGTTAACCGCCTGGAATACGCTGAGCGATCTCCGCGGGGCCCACGCGAGCGGCTGTCGACGTGGATCCGGCGGCTACAGTCCAGGTTCACCCGGCATCGGCGCGCGGTCTCCCGACGGTGCACGCGGGACCACCCGGTCGAGGAACGACAGGTACACCCGGCGCAGCCGGGCGTCGCTCACCGGGAGGCACTGCTGGTGGGACAGGCCGCTGGTCTCCTCGTACTCGACCTCGGCGATCACGCCGCGGAGCGCCCGGCCGCCGAGGTCGATCGGGATCACCTGATCATCGGTCGAGTGCATCAGCAGCACCGGCACCCCGAGCCGCGGGGCGCGGGACCGGGTGTCGAACCGGGCCCGGAGCAGCAGGCCCACCGGGTACATCGGGACCGCGCGCCGCGCGACCTCCCGCAGGTCGGCGAACGTCGACTCGAGCACCATCCCGGCCGGGTTCGCCGGACCGTCGACCAGGGTGGCCGCGACCCCGCCGCCGAGGCTCCGCCCGTGGACCACCACCCGGTCCGGCGGGTAGCCGCCCGGCCCGGTGGCCCACGCCCACGCCGCCTCCGCGTCGAGCGCGAGCCCGGCCTCGGTCGGGGCGCCCTCGCTCCCGGGGTACCCGCGGTACGCGACGGCGAGCACGTCCCACCCGTCGTGGAGCAGGATCCGGTACAGCGGGACGTAGTCGGTGACGGCCTCGCCGTTGCCGTGCAGGTACAGCACGAGCCGCGAGCCGGTCGACCGGAGGTGCCAGCCGTACAGCCGCGTCCCGTCGCTGGCCATGAGATCGAGCGGCGCGGCGCCGAGCTCGGACGCGGCCTGGTCGAGCGAGCTCCGCCCGATGCCGCCGGGCGCGGGGTACACGAGGCGGTCCTGGATCAGGTACAGCACCACGCCGATCGCGACGTACACGGCCAGCACCATCAACCCGACCACGCGCACGACCCGCTTGACCATACCCCCGGCTAACCCGGCTCACGGGACGGTATACGACACGTCGACCGTCAGGGTCAGCTCGGTGTGGGCGCAGTCGCCGTCGTTGTCGTCGCCGAACGTGATCAGCCGGAACGGCAGGGTGGTCCGCCCGATCATCGCGGCGATCAGCGTGTCGGTGGCCGCGTCGGACAGCTCGATGTCCACCGGCCCCACGACCTCGGTCTGCGGCATCACGCACAGGCTGTCCGGCTCGCCGATGCAGTAGTACGGCGCGCTCTGGTCGGCGAACGGCACATCGACGAGCTCGGCCCAGGTGTACCGGTACAGACCGCCGATCAGCGGCAGCGCGGCGATGTCGTACCCGTAGCCGCCGCCGACCAGCACCACGTCGTCGAGGGTCAGGGTGACGTGGTCGTCGAACAGCAGATCCTCGGTCTGCGAGTGCACCGCGAGGTCGCACAGCTGCGCCCCGTCCGGCAGCACGAGGTCCTGGACCTCCTCGACCCGGGCCCGGTTGAACTCGTTCAGCCGGTCGAGGTTGTCGTCGACCCCGAACGGGCAGTCCTGTCGCTCGGGGTACGCGAGGTCCACCGTCAGGACCTGGAGCTCGTCGCACGGCAGGATCGGCGGGTCGACGGGCGGCGTGGTGTCCGGGTCGGGGGTGGTCGGCGACGACGGCGTGGTCACGCTCGGGGTGGTCTCCGACTTCGAGCCCGGCTCGAGCGGGACCCCGAGATCGTTCTCGATGCACCCCGCGACCGCGCAGATCCCGATCAGCGCCCCCCACCGGTGTAGCTCCACGGGACCCCCTCGAACGTCGTTGCCGCGATCCTCGCCGATCTGTCGCCCGAACGGGAGGCCGAAGTGCGGCGACCGGTGTAAGATGAGCGACGCACCGCGAGGTACCGGTTGAAAGCGCGCGCCGCAGCCAGGGCCCAACGAGAGGCGGACGCGTCCGTCACCCCGTCGATCGGCGCGGGACCGGACGCCCAGGACACCCTCGGCAACGCCGCGGTGGCCGCGACGCTGTCGTCGTCGGCCGGAGGCGCGTCCACCACGTCGTCGCCGGGCGTGCTGTCGCTGGTCGGGGGCGCAGGGCCCGCGACCGACGGGACGGCTGCGGCAGGGACCGCGACCGGGACGGGCACCGCGTCCGTGACCGGGTCCGCGACCGCGACCGCGACCGCGACCGGACCGACCACCGGCCTCGCCCCGACCGTCGACGCGCTCGTCGCGAAGTCCCCGATCCTCGCCGACTCCCTCGCGCGGGCGCAGGCCGCCGGGTGGACGATCCGGCTCGGAACGCCGGGCGGCGGGACCGCTGCCGATCGCGGGACCAAGATCGTGACGCTCGATCCGAGCACCTCCGCGAACCCGATGGTCGCGGTCCAGCTGATCGCCCACGAGCTCGGCCACGCGAACTACACCCTGCCGGACGCGCCGCCGATCGGGGCGATGTCCCGCGAGGAGTACGTCCGGGTCAACGTGATGCGCCATCTCCGCGACGAGGCCGAGGCCACGATCTCCGAGCTGCGGGTCCGCGACGAGCTACAGACGGCCGGCGCCGGCGTGATGCCGATCTCCGGCGCGACCGCCCCGCAGAAGATCACGCTGTGGGAGCAGTTCAAGGCCGGCACGCTGACCCGCGAGGCCCTGGTCGAGCAGCTCGCCACCCTGTTCGGGCACGGCGAGCGACCGAGCGGGCCGGCGGCGTCGGGCGATTACTGGGACTACTATGCACAGAACTACGGGACGTACTGGGACGCGAACCATCGTTGATCCACGCGCGGTGCTGCTCGCGGGCATCGCGCTCGCGTGCGGCGCGTCCGGGCCGGCGCCCCGGGAGGTGACCCTGTCCGCCGAATCCGTGCTCGATCCGATCGCCGCGCTCCTCGCCCACCGCCCGTTCGTCGGCGCGGACGTGGCGAAGGCGCTCGGGGCGACCCTCGCTCCGGACGCGGCCTCGAACCCGTACTTCGCGGTGTTCCGCTCGACCGCTCCCACCCCGCGGTACCGGTCGATCGAGGTCCGCGAGCCCACCGCCGCGTCGGAGGGCAAGGGCGGCCTGGTGCTGGTCGAGCTCGGGGACGAGTGCCTCCGGACCGAGCAGGTCGGCGACCGGTTCGGGGCCCGCCTCGAGGCACCGCCGTCGATGCCGACCGCCCACCAGCCGGCGGACAGCCCGCGGTACGACCGGTACCCCCAGCCGTGGGGCGAGGTCCGCCTCGGGTTCCGCCCGTCGGACGGGTGCCTCGTGTCGATCGTGCTCGACGCGAGCTGACCCCCGGCGTCTCCGGAAGGGTGCGGCGGAGGCCCGGACAGCTCAACTCGGACAGGTCCCGCCGTAGGTGGTGACCACCTCGGTGCCCCCGGGCGCCTCGCCGCGGACGACCTCGTGGCGGTACGAGGCCTCGTACAGGCCGAGGGCCGGGTCCGCCGCGTCGAACCCGAGGTTCCTCCGCCGAGACAGCTCGGCAGACCGTTGGACCTGCGCTACCGCCACGACCTCAGCCGAAGACGCGGGCTCCCTCGTCGAACCGCTCGCAGACGGTCGCGCCGAGGTCCCACCCGTCCGCCTTCTCCATGACCTGCGCTCGAACGTCGTCGGAGAGGAGCTCCGACAGCAGCGCTGCCGGGCTGTCGTCCAGGTCCTCGTCGAGCATCAGCTCGTCCCGTCGGAGGAACCGGACCTCCACCGTCCCGAAGATTCGGCTGCCGCCATGGTCCGCTTCGATCAGCGCCGTAGCGTGGCACCCGCCGAGCAGCTTCGCGAACCCCTGGTTGTAGTCGAGGCAAACGAACGAGGCGCGGGTGTGACCGGCGACCGACAACATGCCACGGGTGCAGATCGCTCCCGTGACCCGGAGGTCGCCGCCGATCGACGTGGCCGAGTATTTGTCCCGATACCCGTGGGCATCCACGTCGCCGAGGACCACGAGCTGGCCCGCGACCTCGAGCCTGCCCTCCACCACGAGATCTCCGACCACGATCATTCGGTCGTCGACGCAGTGATCTCCCACGATGACCGTGGGCGCCCCCAGCGGATGGCCCGCTTCGCGCACGAGCTTCGCGATCAGCGCACACTGACCGGAGAGGGTGTAGTGCGGCTCGATCTCAGCCGGGAAGAAGTCCGCGAGGTCCGCCTCGTCGCCGATGGCCTCCAGGCGTGCGCGCAGGGCCGGGATGTCGAGCGCGAGATCCTCGGCGAACTCCGAGAATCGGCCAGTGGGGGCGTCGAGGAGCTTCGCCATCGCGCGTGCCAGATCGTTCATTGTCGCCTCCGGTGGACTCCGCCGTGTTCCGCGTCCCGGTCATAGCGGGTGCCCACGCTTTCGAAACTTTCGGAATCGACACAGCCGAGACCGGAGGGCCCGCTGATCACGATGGTGATGCACGACCGCGCGGTCCAGGTACCTGGCGAGACCGTCCGGGTGGCGTTCCGCGGATCTGCAGGCCCTCGGCGCCGACGATGTCCTGATCTGGGGTGTCCCCCCGTTCGACGTGCACCCGCTGCGCCTCCCGCTCCCCGGCCCGATGGTGCTGGCCGTCGATCTGGCGGTCGTCGACGCGATCCGCGGTGCCGGTGGGGCTGCGCTGCTGATCCCGGACTGGCGCCGGCGACGCTCGCGCTCGCGGTGGCAGGACGCGCAGCGTTGGTCCGGGTGGACCGGGCGGGGTACCGGCCGCACTGCTCGGATCCCGCACGATGCGCCCTGACCGCCCGGATCGCTGGCGTGGCCGCGCCAGTGTCGGTCAGCCCGGCTCGACCCACACCACGCCGCGGGTCCCGTCGACGGTGACCCACTGCCCCGTGTGGAGCGTCTTCGTGGCGCGGTCGATGTTCACCACGGCCGGCACGCCGTACTCCCGCGCGACCACCGCCCCGTGCGACAGCAGGCTGCCGAGCTCGAGCACCACCGCCGACGCGGTCAGGAACAGCGGCGTCCACCCCGGGTCCACTGACCGGGTCACCAGGATCTCGCCGGGGGCGAGCGCCTGGCCCTCGGCGAACGTCTTGACCACCCGGACCTGCCCGCGGACCCGCCCCGGGCTGATCCCGAGCCCGGTCAACCGCGACGCCGCCGGATCGTCCGGGCCCGGATCGTCGCCGAGCAGGAACGTGGGCGGATCCACCGCCGCGTCGGCCACCCGCTCCGCCCGCCGTCGCTCGATCCGGACCGCGAGATCCGCCGGACGCTCCCCGGCGGCGAGGCCGCGGAGCTCGGGCCAGGTCAGCAGCGCCACGTCGTCGGGATCCGCCAGCAGCCGCTGATCGACCAGCCACCGGCCGAGCCACGACACCGTGTCCTGGAGCGAGGCCAGCAGCCGGTCGAACCAGAACCGCTGGTTCTCGCGCAGGAGGAGGTACCGGCGGGCGTAGTGCACGGCGAGCTCGGCGGTGGTCAGCCGCGGACCGGTCAGCGCGGCGCGCAGCTCCGCCAGCGACTGCTGGTGACGCGCCTCCTGGTGGCGGGCCCGGTCGAGCGGCGCCTCGTTCACCTGGCGCTGCGCCCGGAGCAGCGGGACCAGCCGGGCCGGAGCGCGGCGCCACCGGGGGCTCATCAGCTCCCAGCTCGACTCGGACCGGTGGCCGAACCGGTCGAGGAACGCCCCGAGCGCGGTCGCGAACGGCTCGGCGAGCGGCGCCCCGGCCCCGAGCGCCGCGAGGTCCGCGTCGGTCGCCCGGAGCGCCAGCGCGTGGAGCGCCTCGTTCGTCTCGACGGTCAGGTTGCCGGGCGGAGAGCACGCCAGCCCCTCCATCAGCGCCGCCCGCCGCTCCGGGAGCCAGGCCGCGAGCGCGCCCTCGAGCAGCTGCCACGCGAGGTTCGCGAACAGCAGGCTGCAGATGTGGATCCCGACGTAGTCCCGGATCCACCCGAGGTGCCGCTCGACCCGCGCCACCGCCTCCGCCGGCGTGACCGGGCCCGCCGGCGTCACGAGGGTGGGCAGCTCGGCCTCGAGCGCCGCCTCGAACCGGGCCCACGCGAGGTGGTTGGTGAACGGGTTCCACCGGAACCGCTCCCACCGCCGCTCGGCGAACGTGGTCCGGAAGATCGACGCGTACACCGCGAGATCCGGCGCGACCGCGAACCGACGGCGCCAGGCGCGCTCCTCGGTCGGCGGGACGAGCTCCAGCATGAACGACGGCGGCGGGGCGCCCGGCAGCTTGAACGCGAGGTGCCGGAACACGGTGGCGTTGACGTACGGCCGCCCGTGGACGAGCCGCAGCGGCGGGCCCCCGCCGAGCAGCCGCTCCTGGGTCTGCGGGTACGCGATGTGGTACTCGAGGATCGGGGCGAGGATCGACCAGCCGAGCGGGGTCGCGGGCTCGGTCCACCGCTCCCCGACGAACCGGCGGGTCCACAGGACCCCGGCGGCCGGCCGCGGCGTCCCGGTCGCGGTGATCGGCCGGGCCTGGAGCACCCGGAACCCGCCGTCGGCGCCGCGGACCCACTCGACGTCGACCGGCTCGCCGAGGGCCCGCTCGATCTTCAGCCCGAGCCGACCGAGGCGACGCGCGGCCGACGGGTCGAGCGGACGCCGCCCGCGCAGCTCCGCCGGGACCGGCTCGCACGACACGCCGTCCGGACCGGGCACGAACCGCTCGGGCTGGTCCGGCAGGTCGTCGTCGACGATCTGGAGCCGGACCCGGGCCGCGACCCGCGACAGCGGCCGGGGGAGTTCGCGCGGGCGCCGGAGCCGGAGGTACTGCGGCGCGATCCGGCCGGACACGAGGCCCTCGCCGAGCCCCCACACCGCCTCGATCACCAGCTCCCGCCACGAGCCCGACGCCGGGTCGACGGTGAACATCACCCCGGCGGACTGCCCGTTTACCAGCTCCTGGACCACCACCGCGAGCGACGCGGGGGCGGGGCCGGCGCCGCCGCGGTACGCCACCGCCCCCGGCGCGTACAGGCTCGCCCAGCAGGCGACGATCGCCTCCGGCACGTCCTCGGGCGCCACCCCGAGCCGGGTGAGGTGCTGGCCGGCGAACGACCGGGTCGCGCCGTCCTCGTCGACCCCGCTCGACCGCACCGCGACCCGGGGGCCGAGCGCCCGGGCGGCGGCGACCCACGCCTCGCGCAGCGCCTCCGGGACGACCAGCCCGAGGATCGCCGGGTGGAGCTCCGCCGCCGCGGTCGGCTCGCGGGCGACCCGCTCGGCCAGCGGCAGCAACCCGGCCCGCCACACGAGGTCGCGGAACGCCGTGGTGGGCACCACGAACGCCGCCGGCACCGGCAACCCCGCGGCGTTCAGCGCCCCGAGCTGCCACGCCTTGCCGCCGACCTGGTCCCGCGGGGTGGACGGCACCTCCGCGAGGGCCACGATCGGACGGCCGGGCCGGTCCGGCGACGGGCGGGCCGCGTCGCGCTCGGCTCGGTCGGCTCGCCGCCTGCGCCAGGGCCAGCCGGCGATCAGCGACCGCCGTTCGACGCGGCCTGGGCCGGGAGATCCGCCGCGCGGGGCGGGAGCTCGCTCCAGGCGATCAGGCGGTTCCGGTCCGGATCCCACAGCTTGAGCTTGAGGCACCCGAGCACGTCGGACGGCGACCAGCTGGTGCGACCGGGGCTCTGGAGCTCGGGGATCGCCGCCATCGCCTCGGGCAGCCGGTAGAACGGGATCTTGTGGTTCAGGTGGTGGACGTGGTGGTAGCCGATGTTCCCGGTGAACCAGTGCATCACCGCCGGCATGTCGAACATGCTCGACGCCTTGAGCGCGGCGTGGTGGTAGGTCCACGACTCGCGGCTCCGGATCTCGCAGCCCGGGAAGTTGTGCTGGGCGTAGAACAGGTACGAGCCGGCCGCCGTCGCGACGAACAGCGGCAGGAACACGCCGAACACCGCCGCCGCCGGGCCGAGCGTCGCCGCGACCAGCGCCATCGCGCCGAAGTGGACGATCACCGCCATCGGGCCCTGCCAGTGGACCTTCGGGTCGCGGACGAACGCCGCGATGCACATCCCGCCGATGAACGCGGTGAAGTACCCGAACACGATCGTCAGCGGGTTCCGCGCGAACAGGTACCACCGACGCTGGCTCGGGGTGAGCGCGTACCACATCCGCACGCTGACGGTGGGGTACGACCCGATCGCCGCCCCGAGCATCTTCGCGTTGTGCTGGTGGTGGTAGTTGTGTGTCTGTTCCCACACCGGCATCGGGGACAGCACGAACCAGCCGTACGCCGCCATCATCGCCCGGCCGGCCTTCGACTCCCGCCAGATCGCGCCGTGTAGATAGTCGTGGTAGAAGATGAACACCCGGACGATCACCAGCCCGGTGACCATCGACGCGGCGAGCTGCACCGGCCACCACGGGGCCAGCAGCGCCACGCTCACGCCGATCAGGTACGCCACGATCGTGGTCGCGAACAGCGACCAGGTTCGGTGCGGGATCTCCTCCGAGTACGGCTTCGTCGCGCGCACCAGCGCAGCACCCGCCCGCTTCTCGTCCTCCAGCACCGGACACCTCGCAGAGGGATGGGCCATGTAGCGCTGCGGGGGCCTACGATCAACCCGGACACCGGTCGGCGCCACCGCGCGTCACCGCCGCGACGCCGAGCGCGACCAGGCCGAGCCCGGCCGCGATCCCCCTCGGATCGGCGAGCCACCCGAGCACCACCGGCCCGGGGATCACCGCCAGCACCGCCATCATCGACCCCAGGTTCGACAGCTGCTCCCACGCCCGTCCGGGCCACCGATCCCCGGGCGCGAGTCGCGTGGGTCCGTGTCCGGCGTTCGAGTCGCGCATTCGCCGCACCTCCTCCCCGATCCACAGCAGCTCCCGTGCCAGGGAGCGACCGCGCCGCGACGGCCTCGACCGACCGGTCCCGCGTGGGCCGACCGACACCGGCTGTCGGTGGGACGACATCCGATGTACGATACGGCGATGCCCAGGACCGATGACCGACAACTGGCCCGGGTGCTGCTCGAGCTCGGGCGGGTGAACCCGTTCCTGCCGGAGCGCCGCGGGTGGGAGCGGCGGGCCCTCGGGGACCGGTACGTCGCCGACGGGCCGCTCGGGGGGCCGGACGACCCGAACGACGAGCAGATCGCCCTCGTCGCGGAGGAGGTGGTGGATCGGCTGCGCCGGCGGCTGCTCCACACCGGCCCGAGCCCGGAGGATCGCGAGCTGTACGGCGCGGCCGTGTTCATGGCCCTGTACCACCGGCACGCCCCGTCCACCCCGCCGCCCGGCGATCAGGGCGAGCCGGCCGCCCCGGAGTACCCGCGGTTCGTGGCGGACTTCGAGCGGCTGTTCTCGGTGTGCGGCCCCCCGGACCCGACCGTCGACACGCCGGAGCACCTGTTCGCGTGCTTCTGGCAGATCCGAAGGGCGTACGCCGCGATCTTCTCGACCATCATCGGCGCGTCGTCCCCGGTCGTGCGGCTCCGGGCGGCGGTGTGGCAGTCGGTGTTCAGCTTCGACGCGGTCCGGTACCGCCGGATGTTGTTCCGGGCGATGCCGGACATCCCCACGCTGGTCACCGGACCGACCGGCACCGGCAAGGAGCTCGTGGCCCGGGCGATCGGGCTGTCGGGGTACGTCCCGTTCGACGCCCGCGAGCGCCGGTTCGCCCACCCGCCGACGTTCCTGCCGCTGAACCTCCAGGCCCTGTCGAGCTCGCTGGTCGAGAGCGAGCTGTTCGGGCACCGGAAGGGCTCGTTCACCGGGGCGATCGCCGATCGCGACGGGTGGCTCGCGGTGTGCCCGCGCGGCGGCACCGTGTTCCTCGACGAGATCGGCGAGCTCGACCCGCTGCTCCAGGTCAAGCTGCTCCGGGTCCTGGACGACCGGACGTTCACCCCGGTCGGAGACACGCGCCCGAAGCGGTTCGCCGGCAAGATCGTCGCCGCGACGAACCGCGATCTGCCGGCGATGATCGGCGAGGGGACGTTCCGGGCGGACCTGTACTACCGGCTGTGCGGGGACCGGGTGGTCGCGCCGTCGCTCCGGGAGCGGCTCGACGCGGACCCGGCCGAGCGCGGGCGGGTGCTGGCGGCGCTGCTCGGACGGTGGATCGACCGGTCCCAGGTGCCGGAGGTGGTGGCCGAGGTCGAGGCGGAGATCGGGCGCTCCCGCGGACCGGCCTGGCCGTGGCCCGGCAACGTCCGCGAGCTCGCCCAGTGCGCCCGGAACGTGCTGGTCCAGGGCACCTGCGGCCCGCCGGAGCCGCTCGGGCGCGGGGGGCCCGCCGACGCAGCCGGGCGCGATCCCGACGGACCGCCGGCCGACGACCCGTCGCTCGCGGCGGTGACCC
>JBEBJW010000051.1:0-14172 GCA_040079715.1 Myxococcota bacterium
GGGTCGTGGGGGTGGTCGGATCGGTGCCGTCGGTGTCGCCCGTCGGATCGACCGTGGACGGGGAGGAGGTCGGATCGACCACGCCGTCCGGGTCGCTCTGCAGGTCGCCGTCCTGCGGGCCGTCCGGGCTGCAGGCGAGGGCAAGGATCGCGAGCATCACCACCTCCCGGGCGGCGGTATACATCACCCCGCAGACCCCTGCTCGCGGATCTTCGACTGCAGCCGTACCCGCCGTTGTCCGAGGTGATGGCGACCGCCGCGCAGGCCGGCACGGTCGTCGTGTACGGCCGCTCGGTCGAGGGCCGCGACCTCGTGGCGATCGAGCTTCCGGGCGACGGGCCCGAGGTGTGGGTCACCGCCGGGATCCACGGGATCGAGTTCATCGGGGTGGCGACCGCGCTCGCGATCCTCGCCGCCGGCCCGCTGCCCGGCGCGCGCCTCGTGGTGTGCCCGGTCCTCAACCCGGACGCGTACGCCGCGACCGAGGGCGGGGCGCGCCGTCGGGTCAACGCCCGCGGGGTCGACCTCAACCGGAACTTCCCGCTGCCGTACGGGGCCCGGCCGAGCCGGTGGTCGGCGTTGGGCGCGGGGTCGAACCGGCCGGGGGACCACACCTACCGGGGACCGAACCCGCGATCCGAGCCGGAGACGGACGCGCTGGCGGCGTTGATCGAAGCCCGTCGGCCGCACGCCTCCGCCAACCTCCACAGCGCGTTCGGGACGCTGTTCTGCGCCCGGGTCTGGCACCCGTCGGATTGGCAGGGGTACCGCGCGTTGACCCGTGCGTTCCGCGCCGGTCAACCGGGTCCCCGACGGTACTGCCGGGTGGGGACGCCGGTGTTCGACGTGTTCACCGGCGAGCTCGAAGACTGGCAGCACCACGTGATGCAGTGCTGGGCGGTGTGCGTCGAGTGCTTCGGGTGGTGGGAGGCGTGGGCCCAGCGGCGGGAGACCGACCCGTTCTGGCGGTTCAACCCGCGGGACCCAGCGCCGATCGCCGCCAGGGACGCCGCCGCGGTCCGGGCGATGCTCGGCGCGTCGGCGGCCCTGCCACGGCCCCCGCTCCGTCCGGGGGCGTCCGACGCGCGGCCAGGCTGGTGAGCTGGTCCGGATCCGGCGCTCGGCGGGCGGATCCGGCCGACGGTAACGGTGACGGCCCGGCGCGGCACAGGGGGTGGTGAGGCGTCTCCGGAGGGTTCGATGTCCGCCGACCGTCATTGCCACCTGTGGTTGCTGCTCGGGTGGGGCTGCGCGCCCCTGCCGTCCGACCGCGATCCCGACCCTGACCCCATCGCCACGACCGTCGACTCGACCCTGCCGGTCGGGGACACCGGCGACGTCACCGATACCGACGCCAGCCACACCGGCGACACCGGCGTCCCGACGACCGAGCCGGGCTCGGATTGGGTCCCGGCGTACCTCGACGTGTACGCCGAGTTCGGCTGGGACGCGGCCGGCGGTCGGTTGGTGTCGGTGCTGCACGAGGGGGAGGTCCGCGCGCCCCGGATCGAGCTGACGTTCGGTGACTACGAGTGGTGGTACTCCTCCGGGTACGGCGGCCACTCGTGCGCCGTGGTGCTGCCGCTCACCGACGCGTCCCGGGCGCCGTGGGTCGACGGCGCCGAGGTCTGGTTCGGGGTCGCCTACACCGGAGGTGCGACCACCGACTGTCCCGCGACCGTCGTCGCGTGGGCCGAGACGGACGACTTCGTGGGCACGGTCCTCGGTGATCCGACCCAGTGGGGCGTCGGCCTCGGGCCGAACGGGGCGCTGTGGGAGGAGCTGGCGGTCGGCGGGGACGCCCGGGAGGTCGGGATCCAGGCGTTCGTGCCGAACGACGGGTGGCTGGATCTGCCGATCGGCGACGGCACGACCGAGGATCGGTTCTGGGCGTTCCCGATCCGGGTCGACCCGGTCACGTTCGAGGCGTCGACGATCCGCGGGGGCACTGAGTGGGACGCGCTGACCCGCGACGAGGTCTGGAGCGGGACGGAGCTCCAGACGGGCTACTACCAGATGTACCCCTACTTCTGGGTCACGTTCGAGTAGGCCCGCTCCCACAACGCCAAGAACCGCTCGGCCGACCGCCACATCGGGTCGAGGTCGTACCCGAGCCGCTCCATCGCCGCCCACTGCTCCGGGAGCAGGCTCGGGTTCGCGAGGCCGCGGGTGTCGAACGTCGACGCGGGCTCCGGCAGCTCCGCGCGCGGGCGGCACCGTCCCCGACCGTACACCGGCGCGGCGTGGCCGATCCACCCGTTCCAGTCCGACGACCACCCGACGGCCAACCGGGTCTGCTGGGCGGACGTCAACGCGTCGGCGGGCGACCCCACGAGCTCGTCGGCGTGGGCGAGGAGCAGCTGATGGACCGCGTCCCAGTGGTACGCGAACATCTCGACCGTGCTGCGACACACGTCGTCGGGGACCTCGTCGGTCGGGAACTGCGGATCGAGCTGGCTCGGGGAGATCCCGAGCGCGAACGTGCCTCCCTGGCGGACGATCTCGAGCACCTGGTCGTCGCGGAACGCGAGGTCGCTGTGCTGGAGGCGGGCCAGCTTGCCGTGGGTGACGACCGGGGCGATCCCGTGTGAGCGGGTCACGGCCAGCGCATCGTCGATCGTGTCCGGGGACATGTGCGACAGGTCGACGAGGATCCCCGCCCGATCGAGCTCGACGATCGCCGCCGCGCCGCGCTCGGTCAACCCGCGGCGCTCTCCGCGTCGGGTCCGGCGGGCCCCGACCGGGTTGATCAGCGGTCCGACGCGCATCGGCAGGATCCCCGCGCCCCCGAGCTCGTCGTCGCGGAGGTGCATCACGGTGATCAGCGCCACGCCCTGGTCGGCCCAGAACCGCGCGTCGTCGGGGCCGGACAGCAGCAGGTGGCCGCCCTCGATCGAGTGGATCACCACCCGCTTGTCGGTCGTGGCGAGGAGGGTCCGCGCCTCCGCCGGCGTCTTCGCCAGCGCCCAGCCGTCGGGGTGCGCGGCGACGAACGCCTCGACGTACGCCAGCTCCTTCAGGATCAGCGCGCGGGCGTGCTCCGGGTTGCGGGCCTTCTCGGCCGCCATCGCCGCCATCAGGAAGATCCGGACCCCCGACGCCTCGAGCCACGGGCGCTCGGCGATCTGGCGGAACCGGTGGCGGTACGACCGCGGCGGGGTGCGGTCCGTCAGGCCCCGCGAGAAGAACTTCCACGTCAGGTGCATCGCCGGGTGCCCCTGCCAGTCGAGGTTCGCGTGGACCTCCGGAACGGTCGACAGCGCAGGCGCGGCCGAGGTCGGGGAGTCCGGATCGCCCTGGAGCTCCGACGGCGGCGTCAGGGTCGCCGGCGGCGTGGAGGCCGTCGGCTCGGACGGCTCGGGCGGTTCGGCGAGGGCGGCGGAGAGGGACAGCGGGAGCAGCCACATCCGGTGCGGCTAACACCGGTTGCCGGGCCGGTGGTGGCCCAGTATGGTGACCGGGCTCGCGCGCGGCGCGAGGGGGGCACGATGGACAAGGTCGTCGCGAGCGCCGCGGTGGCGGTGGCGGACATCCCGGACGGGGCCACGGTCCTCGCCGGCGGGTTCGGGCTGTGCGGGATCCCGGAGCTGTGCATCGCCGCGTTGCGGGCGTCGGGCGTCCGCGGGTTGACCGTGGTGTCGAACAACTGCGGGGTCGACGACTTCGGCCTCGGTCCGCTGCTGCAGAACAAGCAGATCAAGCGGATGGTGTCGTCGTACGTCGGCGAGAACAAGGAGTTCGAGCGGCAGTTCCTCGCGGGGGAGCTCGAGGTCGAGCTCGTCCCCCAGGGCACGCTGGCCGAGCGACTCCGGGCCGGCGGGTCGGGGATCCCCGCGTTCTTCACCCCGGCCGGCGTCGGAACCCCGGTCGCGGACGGCAAGGAGACGCGCGAGTTCGACGGGCGCACCTACCTGATGGAGCGCGCGATCACCGGCGAGTTCGCGATCGTCAAGGCGTGGAAGGCCGACCGGTGGGGCAACCTGGTGTTCCGCCGGACCGCCCGGAACTTCAACCCGCTGGTCGCGATGGCCGGCCGGTGCACGATCGCCGAGGTCGAAGAGCTGGTCGAGGTCGGCGAGCTCGACCCGGACGCGGTTCACCTCCCGGGGGTGTTCGTCCACCGGGTGGTGGTGGCCGGGCCCGGGGCGCGGCACGAGAAGCGGATCGAACGGCGGACCGTGCGTCCGAGGAGCGCCTGATGCTCACGCGGGAACAGATCGCGCGCCGGGCCGCGCAAGAGCTGCGCGACGGGTACTACGTCAACCTCGGGATCGGCATCCCGACGCTGGTGTCGAACTTCATCCCGCCAGGGGTCGAGGTCGTGCTCCAGTCGGAGAACGGCCTGCTCGGGCTCGGGCCGTACCCGGTCGCCGGCGAAGAGGACGCTGACCTCATCAACGCCGGCAAGGAGACCGTGACCCTGATCCCGGGGTCGGCTCTGTTCGACAGCGCGATGTCGTTCGCGATGATCCGGGGCGGCAAGATCGACCTCGCGATCCTCGGCGCGATGGAGGTCGCGGCGAACGGCGACCTCGCGAACTGGATGATCCCCGGCAAGATGGTCAAGGGGATGGGCGGCGCGATGGACCTCGTCCACGGCGCGAAGCGGGTGGTCGTGATCATGGAGCACACCGCGAAGGGCGGGGCGCCGAAGATCCTGAACCAGTGCTCGCTCCCGCTGACCGGGCGCGGGGTGGTCCACCGGATCGTGACCGACCTGTGCGTGATCGACGTGACCCCGGCGGGGCTGGTGCTGCGGGAGCTCGCCCCGGGTGTGAGCGCGGACGAGGTGGCCGCGAAGACCGAGCCGCCGCTGATCCGGGCGCCGGATCTGCGCGAGATGACGGTCTGACCCACGCGGGCTCCCGATCGTCCCCTCGGCGCGGGTGACGCCCGTCTCCGCCTCAGCGGTCGAGGCGGCGCTCGCCCGGATCCACCTGACCGTCCTCGTCGGCGTCGAGGTGGAGCTGGGTGCCTTCGCCGAGCTGGTCGACGATCGTGGCGTACGCGGCGGCGTTCGAGTCGGCCGACACCACCGCCGGGTCGCCGTCGAGCGCCGTCGACACCGCCCCGCCGAGCCAGGTCGCCACGTCGAACGACATCAGCCACTCGCCGTCCTCGGGCACCGCCTCGTCGGCCAGGGTGAACGACAGGGCGATCGGCTGGTCGATCGCGACCACGAACGCCCGCCCGTCGTCGAGCAGGCCGGTGATCCCGACCGCGGTCCCGGCGATGTCCGCTGGCTCGCCGGTGGCCGTCGGGTCCACGTCGAACGAGGTGGCGACGGCGCAGGCCGCGTCGGCGTCGAGCGACAGCTGCTGGACCACCGGCGCCGGATCGGCGTGGTCGGCGAACCCGAGGCCGTCGAACGTCTCCACGACCGCGTCGACGTCGCAGTCGCCGGTGATCGACACCGGGCCGAGCCGCAGCCACACCGTGTCGACCTCGACCGGACCGGGATCCCCGTCCAGCGCCACCGCGGTCGGGTCGCTGGTCCGCGCGTTGTAGCCGAGGAACAGCAGGTTCGGGTTGCCGGTCTCGGTGCCGCAGCCGGTGAGCAGCGCCACCAGCCACGCGGCGATCCACGCGGCGATCATCGGGTGCCTGGGGGCCTTCATGGCTTCCTCCGGTCGGGATCCGTGGGTTCGGCCCGGCTGAGCGGGAACAACTGGAAGTTGACCTGGATCACCCGCTGCGGGTCCGGATCGTCGGCCGACAGCTGGAGGAGCTCGCGACGAAACGCGCGGATCCGCTCCTTCATCTTGGTGATCGCGTCCGGGCCGAGGCACAGCGTGACCGACGAGATGTCGCGGTCGGCCGGGGGCAGATCGTCGAGCGCGGCGGCGGCGCGGGCCATCATCGCCCGGTGGTATTGCCAGTAGTGCAGGCCCATCACCTCGGGCCCGGTGGTCAGCAGGGCCTCGGTCGGCACCAGCGCGCCGTCGTGGTCGGCGAGCAGGTTCAGCTCGAGCAGCAGCTCGATCGCCTCCGCGGCCTCGCGCTCGGAGATCGACGGCAACAGCTGCGCCGCGACCCACGCGGGGTCGCGGCGGAAGTCCTTGCGGAACACGAGCTCGCGGATCGCGGGGACGTACCACCGCGAGTGGTACTGCCCGTACGCGATGTCGATCCGGTGGATGTTCCGGTGCTCGCGGAACCGGATCAGGCGCTCGTACCGGGCCGACTTCTCGTCGGTGGTCTTGGCCTGGGTGAACGCCACCAGATCGACGAAGTAGGTCAGCGACTGGCCCGACAGCCCGCAGATCCCGCCGAACCGGTGCGCCATCTCCGGCGTCATGTTCCGGTCGCCGTCGATCACGAGCTTCAGATAGTTCGGCGACTTCAACGCGGCCTTCTTGGCGAACGACCGATACGAGAACCCGTTGACCGTCGCCTTCTGGTGCGCGTAGTAGTCGCGCAGGAACCTCCGCGCGTCGAGGTACGCGAACACGTTCGGCGGCGGTTCCCGGGCGGCTCTGGCCATCATGGCTCCATCGGGCGGACGGACGATCAGTTCGCGGGGGGCAGCAGCACCTGGTCGATCACGTGTACCACGCCGTTGGTGCCGTTCACGTCCGCGAGCACCACCGAGGCGCCCTCGATCGTGACCCCGCCGTCGACGTTCACCGTGACGGGCGGGCCGAGCAGCGTCGGGACCTCGCCGTTCGCGAGGTCGGTGCTGAGCACCGGCGCCGCGCCGCCGACCACGTGGTACAGCAGGACGCTCTCGAGCTGGGCCGGGGTCAGGGTCGCCGTCACGTCGGCGATCGCGGTGAACGCCTCGTTCGTCGGGGCGAACACCGTGAACGGTCCGGCGCCCGACAACACGGTGCCGAGATCGCCGTCTGCGGCGCCGATCGCGCCGACGAGCTCGGTCAGGCCGGCGTTGACCGCCAGATCGACCACCGTCGGGGGCAGGAGCACCGCGTCGACCACGTGGACCACGCCGTTGGTGGTGATGATGTCGGCGGCGGTCACGGTCGACCCGCCGTTCACGACCACCCCGGCCGTCGTGTCGAACAGCGCGGTCACGCCGTTGCCCCACGGGTTCACGAGGATGCTGTTCGCCTGCGCAGGCACCGCGGACGAGGTCACCGTGCCCGGGTACACGTGGTAGCTCAGCACGTCGGTGAGCTGCTCGGTCGTCAGGCCGGCGGTCACGTCTTCGATCGCGGCGAACGCGGCGTTGTCCGGCGCGAACACCGTGTACGGACCGGGGCCGGCCAGGAGCGTGGCCACCGCCGGATCAGCGGCGCCGACCGCCCCGCCGAGCTCGGTCAGGCCGGCGTACCCGACCGCGTCGAGCAGGGTCGGGGGCAGCAGCACCCCGTCGACCACGTGGATGATGCCGTTGCTGGCGTCGATGTCGGCGGTGGTGACGTTGGCGCCGTTCACCGCGACCCCGGCGGAGGTGTCGAAGAACAGCGTCAGGCCGCTGGTGCTGTTCGCCCGATCCGGGATCGCGGTCGACGGGACCTCGCCGTCGACCACGTGGTACAGCAGGATCGCGGTCAGCTCGTCGACCGACAGGGTCGACAGGTCGACCCCGAGCGCGTCGAACGCCGCGTTGGTCGGCGCGAACACGGTGAACGGCCCGTCGCCGCTCAGCGTCTCGGCGAGGCCGGCGGTCACGACGGCGTCGACCAGCGTCGACAGGTTCGGGTCGGCGGACGCGAGGTCGACGATCGTGGTCCCGTCAGTGTCGGTGTCGGTGTCGGTGTCGGTGTCGGTGTCGGTGTCGGTCTCACCGGTGTCGGTGGTCGAGTCGTCGCCGGAGCAGCCGAGGAGGGCGAGCGGGGTCAGGAACGCCAGGAACGAGCGGTTCATCGGGAACTCCTCCGTGTCGGTGGGAACACTCCCTCCGTACCGACGGGGGGCGGTCCGTTCCACGCAGCGAGCCCAGGTTCTGTATTCGGTCAGTATACAGTCGTCCTGGATTGATGATTGAAAATAACCGAAACACGAGAACAATTCGCCTACGCATCCGTGACGGAGCGTGGCGAATCGACGAGGCAGTATACGACGGTCAGCCCGGGAACCCGGCCAGGAGATCGACCAACGCGACCTCGAACCGGCCGGGATCGTCGAGCATCAACCAGTGGCTCACGCCGTACAGCACGTGGACGTCGCGGATCGCGAGCGCCTGGTGGGCCAGATCCGGATCGTCGCCCTCGCCGGCCACGATCGCGCCGCGCAGGACCTTGCTCTTCAGGTACGGCCGAGGGTCGAACGTGAACATCGCGCGGGCCGTGTCGACGAACACGTCGCCCGGCGTGGCGTCGAGCGAGGCCAGCACCCGGGCGCGGGTCGCGGGGCGGGCGTTCTCGAGCAGCGCCTCGTACCACCGTCGCCGACCGTCCGGCCGGCTCGCGGCGTCGAGCAGCCCGGCGTACTCGCTCGCGGGGGTGCCGCCCGGGCGCCCGGCGACGGCGTCGACGTACACCGCGCCCGCGACCTTGGCCGGGTGGCGCGACGCGTACACCATCAGCAGCGCGCCGGCCGAGCTGTGGCCGACCAGCACGACCTTCGGGGCGCCGATCGCGTCGACCACCCGCCCGAGATCGGTCACGTGGTCGCCGATCGCGTAGCTGCCGTCGACGTCCGACGCCCCGTGGCCGCGGAGATCGTACGCGACCGCCCGCCGCATCGCCCGGACCGCCCCGACCGCAGGTCCCCACAGCTCGGACCGCCCGCCGAGCCCGTGGACGAACACCACGGGGACCCCGCCCGCGCCCCCGTCGTCGACCCGGAGCTGGCCGTTGCTGCTCTCCACCGCCGTTAGCGTCGCCATCCGCCCCGGGCCTCCACCGAACGCCACCCACCGCCGGAGCGCCGCGCGGAGCCTGCGCGGAGCCCAGGGGCCGTGCGTCCTCGACCGCCGACTCTACCTCGGGACGGCGGTCCGGACCGGTTACGGGGGCGGATGACCGTGAGCCGGAACGCGCCGTGTCCCTGTGGGTCGGGTCGACGCGCGAAGTCGTGCTGCGCCCCGATCCTCGACGGGGCGCCGGCGCCCACGCCCGAGGCGCTGATGCGATCGCGGTACACGGCGTACGCGACCCGCGACGCGGCGCACCTGATGGCGACCACCGCTCCGGGGTCGCCCCACCGCGGGGCCGATCCGCGCGCCTGGCGGGAAGACCTGCTCCGGTACTGCGACGCGGTCCGGTTCCTCGGGCTGACGGTGTTCGGCGCGACCGAGGACGGAGACCGCGGGGAGGTCCGGTTCTTCGCCCGGATCTCGGTCGACGGAGCCGACGCCTCGTTCGGGGAGCACAGCCGGTTCGCCCGGGTCGGGGGGCGGTGGGCATACCTCGACGGGACCCGGATCGACGCCGACGGCCGGCCGATCGTCGAGGGAGTGTCCGGACCAGGCGGTGTGCCGGGCGCGTGATACCGTGGCGCGTGGGCCGTCGACCGATCACCGTGTGGCTCCTGCTGGCGCTGTCGGCGTGCGCGGCCGAGGATGCCGACGCGGGCCGAGACGCGCGCGAGGCGGCCGAGCGGGCGGCGCTCCACGGGGCGGAGGTGGCGGTGTTGTGGCGGACCGCGACGACCGAGCTCGAGGCGGGACGGCCCGGGCGCGCCGCCGCCGCGGTGGCCCTCGGCGCGACCGTCGATCCGGAGCGGTTCCTGCCGCTGGTCGATCGGGTGGCGGCGTCCGACGATCCCGACGCCCTCGCGATCCTCGCCGCGCGGGTCGATCGGGAGCGGTTCGGGGCCCGGGCGGACCGCCTGGCGATCGACCACCGGTACGACGCGGCCGCGCTGGCCGAGACCCTCGCCGGGCTTGCCGGGGTCGAGCGGGCCCACGGGGTGCGCGTCCTCGCCGGGGTCGACGCCGAGTACGTCGTCCCGGTGGACGCCGACGCGATGGAGGCCGCGGTGGATCGGCGGTTCCGCGATCTGGCGGACAGCGCCGCGGTCCGGGCGGCGTGGCCCACCTGGGACGGGTCGACCGGCGGCGACACCAGCGCCGAGCGGTCGAGCGGGAGGTCCGTGGTCGAGCGGATCGACGCCGCGCTCGGGCGGGGCCTGCCGGAGGCGGTGGTGGTGGCCGAGGCCGTGTCCGCCGCCCTCGCCGCGCTCGACCCGTACACGGTGCCGGTGTGGCCGGCCGCGTTGACCGGGTGGGAGGAGCACCACGTCGGGGCGTACGTCGGGATCGGCGTCGACCTCGCGGACCTCGACGGCGGCGTGTGGGTCACCGGCGTCTCCGTCGACGGGCCCGCCTGGACGGCCGGGGTCCACGTGGGCGACCGGGTGGTCGCGATCGACGGGGCCTCGACCGCCGGGCAGCCCGCCGCCGCCGTCGCCGGCGCGCTCCACGGCGACCCCGGCACCTCGGTCACGGTCGGGGTCGACCGCGGCGGGTCGGTCCCGCTCGCGGTCGTCGTGCCCCGCGCGTCGATCCGCGAGCAGACGGTGTTCGGGTACCGGCGGACCGCCTCCGGGTGGGACCCGTGGGTCGAGCCGGGGATCGCCCTGGTCCGGATCGCGGCGTTCCGCCCCCACACCGACGACGAGCTCGACGGGTGGATCCCGGCCGAGCGCCCCGCCGTCGCGGTGATCGACCTGCGCGGCAACAGCGGCGGCGACGTGATGGCGGCGGTGAACGTCGCGGATCGGTTCGTCACCGACGGGCCGCTCGCGTTCCTCGAGGGGCGGACCCTCGCACCCCCGCAGCCCGGGCCGAACGGCGAGCTCCCGTGGAACCAGGCGGTCCCTGGGCACCCGCTCGAGGGCGTCCCGCTGGTGGTCCTGGTCGACCACCAGACCGCTTCGGCGGCGGAGCTCGTGGCCGGGGCGCTGCGGGAGCGGGCGGGTGCGGTGCTCGTCGGCGAGCGCACGTTCGGCAAGGGCCTGTCACAGGCGCTGCGGACCGACGCGGCGCTGAAGGTCGGGTGGCAGGTGACCGACGGGACCTGGCTCCTGCCGTCCCGCAAGGCGCTCCAGCAGCCGGGCGGCGCTCCGACCGGGCTCGACGTCGACGTGGCGGTGGCGCTGTCGCCGGCCGAGTCGATCCAGGTCGAGGCGATGACCCGCCGGCGCCAGCTGCCGACGGCCCACCCGGACCTCGGGCTGTCGCCGCGGTCGGAGCTGCCCCGGCTGACCGACGATCCGCAGCTCGTCGCGGCCCTCCGCGTGGCTCGGGCGCGGGCCGCCCCGGGCGCGGCGGGTTCACGCCCGCAGGGCGAGTAGGGCCCGGAACGCGACCGACCGGTGGTGGACCCGATCCCGCACCTCGGGGGCGAGGGCCGCCAGCGGCCGATCGGTGCCGTCGACCACGAAGCACGGCTCGAGCCCGACCCCGTCGCCGGTCGCCGGGACGATCACCCCGCGCGCGGCGCCGTCGGCGGTCCGCACCGTGCCGTCCGGCCACCCGACCGCGAGGGCGCACCGGAACGTCGCGCGGCTCCCGGCCACCTGCGCGAGGGCCGCCCGGGCCGCGTTCCACCCGCCGAGCGCCTCGGCCCACGGGCGGGTGTCGAGGCCGGGGGCGCCGCCGAGGGCCTCGACCTCGACCCCCGAGTCGTCGCCGATCGCCGGCTCGCCGGTCGCGCGGGCGGCGGCGAGGGCCTTGATCACGGCGTTCCCGGCGTAGCTGGTCGTGTCCTCGGGCGGGGACGGCAGCGACGGCCGCCAGTCGACGATCACCCCGACCCCGGTCAG
The DNA here is from genome assembly GCA_040079715.1 of Myxococcota bacterium. GTDB lineage: Bacteria > Myxococcota_A > UBA796 > UBA796 > JACKER01. The sequence goes on from JBEBJW010000051.1 coordinate 11,674, forward strand.
GAGCGCGGCCAGTTCGGCCACCTTGCCGGGGTTGCCGGTCGCGACGACCAGCCGCGGCGGCAGCGTCACCGGTGGATCATCGACAGGAACTCGCGCCGGGTGCTCGGGTCGTCCCGGAACGCGCCGAGCAGGCAGCTCGTCACCATCTTCACCCCGGTCTTGTGGACCCCGCGGGTGGTCATGCACTGGTGGGTCGCCTCGATGACCACCCCGACGCCTTGCGGCTGGAGCACGTTCTGGATCGCCTCGGCGACCTGCCGGGTCAGCTTCTCCTGGATCTGGAGCCGGTGGGTGTACACGTCGAGGACCCGCGCGAGCTTGCTGATCCCGACGACCCGCTTGTCCGGCAGGTACCCGATGTGGGCCACCCCGACGAACGGCACCATGTGGTGCTCGCAGTGGCTCTCCATCGGGATGTCGCGCAGCACGACCATCTCGTCGTACCCGTCGACCTGCTCGAACGTCCGGGACAGGATGTCGACCGGGTCTTGCTCGTAGCCGGAGAAGAACTCGGTGTACGCGCGCACCACCCGGTCCGGGGTCCCGCGGAGCCCTTCCCGATGCGGATCGTCGCCGGCCCACCGGATCAGGGTCTCGACCGCCTCGCGGGCCTGCTCGTCGCTCGGACGCGCCATCCACTGCCTCCGCCGTGTTGGGACGCGTCGTAACCTCGCCGGTCACCCGGTGGCGTCACCGGTTCACCCGGCGGCGGGGCCTCCGGCATCGTCGCGGAACGCCAGCAACCGCAGCCCGTTCGCGACCACCACCAGCGTGCTCCCCTCGTGCAGGACGACCGCGTGCGCGACCGCGACCCACCCGAGCGCCGACGCGACCACCAGCACCGCCGACACCGCGAGCGCGACGGTGATGTTCTGGAGCACCACCCGGTTCGCGGTGCGGGCGAGGCGGATCGCGAACGGCAGCTTGCGCAGATCGTCGCCCATCAGCACCACGTCGGCGGTCTCGAGCGCCACGTCGGACCCGGCGCCGCCCATCGCGATCCCGACCGACGCGGCGGCCAGCGCGGGCGCGTCGTTGACCCCGTCGCCGATCATCGCGACCGGCCCGGACCGCAGCAGGTCGCGGATCTGGGCGACCTTGCCGTCCGGCATCAGCCCGCCGCGGTGGTCGTCGAGCCCGAGGGACCGCGCGACGGCGGCGGCGACGCGGTCGTGGTCACCGGACAGCATCACCGTCCGGTCGACCCCGATCCGACGGAGGGCGGCGACGACCGGCCCGGCCTCGGGTCGGACCGTGTCGGACACGCCGATCACCCCGAGGAACACGCCGTCGCGGCGGACCGCGAACCCGGTGGCGCCGGCGTCGCGGACCTCGGCCAGCGCCGCGGCGACCCCGCCCGGGATCCCGCCGGGGACCCCGTCGAACAGCGCCTCGCTCCCGACGTCGACCGCGACCCCGTCGACCCGGGCCCGGATCCCCCGGCCGTGGACCGCGTCGGCGGTGGATGCAGCGTCGAACGGGATCCCGCGCGCGTTCGCGCCGGCGACCACCGCCGCGGCGAGCGGGTGGGACGACAGCGACTCCGCCGCGGCCGCCGCCCCGAGGAGCGCGGCGTCGGTCGCCCCGTCGAGCGGGCGCACCGCGGTCACCGACGGCCGGCCGGTGGTCAGGGTCCCGGTCTTGTCGAACGCGACCACCCGGGTCGCGCCGAGCGCCGCCAGGTGGGCGCCGCCCTTCACCAGCACCCCGCCGCGGGCCGCCCGCGCGACCGCCGACAGCACCGCCGCCGGGGTCGAGATCGCGAGCGCGCACGGAGAGGCGGCGACCAGCACCGACAGGCCGCGGAGCAAGGCGTCCCGCGGGGCGAGCCCGCCGATCCCCCACAGCGCGACCGACAGCAGCGGCGCCCCGACCAGCACGATCGGCACGAACGTCCGCTCGATCCGGGCGGTCAGCCGCTGGGCCGGGCTCTTCCGCGCCTCGGCCTCGGCCACCAGATCGACGATCCGGGCGATCGCCGACTCCGACGACAGGCGGGTCACCTCGACGTCGAGCGCCCCGTCGACGTTGACCGTCCCGGAGAACACGGGGTCGCCGACGGTCCGCGGGACCGGGACGGATTCGCCGGTGATCGCGGCCTGGTCGATGTGGGACGCGCCCGCCCGGACGGTGCCGTCGAGCGGGACCCGGTCGCCCGGGCGGACCACCACGATGTCGCCGCGGCGGACGGTGTCGACCGGGACCTCGACCGCGTCGCCGTCCCGCCGGACCCACGCGGTCGGGGGACGCAGCGCGCCGAGGGCCTCGACCGCCCGGCGGGCCACGTCGAGCGCGCGGTGCTCGAGGGTGTGGCCGAGGGTGAACAGGAACAGCAGGAACGCGCCCTCGAACCACGCGCCGAGCAGCCCGGCGCCGATCGCCGCCAGGACCATCAGCGCCTCGATGTCGAGCCGGCCCGAGCGGAGCGCGGTGATCGCGTCGCGGGCCGGGTAGAACCCGCCTGCGGCCAGCGACATCCCGTACACCGCCGTCACCGCG
>JBEBJW010000052.1:0-14161 GCA_040079715.1 Myxococcota bacterium
CGACGACCCATCGGACGACCAGGACCCCGACCAAGACGAGGACGAGGCGTGATGGGCCTCCCGGTGCACGCATGCTCCTGAAGGGCGGCACCCACCACGCGATCTTCCGGATCGTGCACCTGGACAACCTCGCGATCTACCTGGCTCGACGCGCGCTCCACGCACCGAACCACACGCCGAACGACGGGCGAGTGTGGAAGGGGACGCACGATGCGCAGGTCCAGACGAAGCGGGCCGCGACCGCGGTCCCGTGTGGTCCCGGCGGCACCTTGCTCGACTACGTGCCCTTCTACTTCGGCCCGCGGAGCCCCATGCTGTACAAGCTGAAGACGGGGCAGGTGGCGGGTTACGACGAAGGTCAGGAGCCACTCGTCACCCTGGTCGCCGCCGCTGAGGATGTCGCCGCCGCTGTCCCGTTCGTGTTCTACGACGGCCACGCCCTGGCCGCGTTCTCGACGTCCTACGCCGACCTGGCCCGTCTCCCAGATCTGGACTGGGCCGCGATCGACGCGAAGATGTGGCGCGACACCCCGGAGGACAACGATCGGCAGCGGAGGAAGCAGGCCGAGTTCCTGGTTCACCGAGAGTTGAGCTGGGCCTTGATTCGTGGCCTGGCGGTCTGCAACGATACGGCCAAGACGAGGGTGGAGGCCCTCCTCTCCGGGTACGATCCAACCCTTCACCGGCGGGTGGCCGTGTGGCCAGACCTGTACTACTAGGCGCACCATGATCCGCACCGGAACAGGGAATCTGCTCGAAGCCGACGTCGATGCGCTCGTCAACACGGTGAACTGCGCCGGCGTGATGGGGAAGGGCATCGCGCTGCAGTTCAAGCAGGCCTGGCCGGACATGTACAAGGTGTACCGGGCGGATGCCGAAGCTGGCCGCATCGTCCCCGGTCGGATCCACGTCTGGCAGACCGGGTTGCTCCAGCGACCGCGGTTCATCTTGAACTTCCCCACGAAGCGCCACTGGAAGGGGAAGTCCCGGCTCGAAGACATCGAGCTCGGCCTGTTGGACCTCGTCAACCAGGTGGGCTCGCTCGGCATCCGCTCGATCGCGATTCCTCCGCTCGGAGCCGGGAACGGTGGCCTCGACTGGGCCGAGGTCCGTCCGCGGATCATCGATGCCTTCGCCCCGCTCCCCGATCTCGAGGTCCTGCTCTGGGAGCCAGGCATGGCACCTCCCGTCGAGGAGCGGCCGGTGAACACCGAGCGACCGCACCTCACCCCCGTGCGAGCAGCGGTCCTCGGGTTGATGGGGCGGTACTCGGTGCTCGACTACGGGCTGTCGCAGCTGGAGGTGCAGAAGCTCGCCTACTTCCTGCAGGTCGCGGGGGAGAACCTGCGTCTGGACTACAAGGCCGCGACGTACGGACCATATGCGGAACGGCTGTACCATCTGTTGATGCATCTCGAGGGGCACCAGGTCGTCGGGCTCGAGGACCGCAGCCCGGGGGCTGCCCTGCGGTTGGAGCCTCGGGCGGTGGACGAGGCCGAGTCGTTCCTCGCCAGCCATCCGGAGACCAAGGCCCGGTTCGAGCGAGTCGCCGAGCTCATCGATGGGTTCGAGACGCCGTACGGGATGGAGCTGCTGAGCTCGGTCCACTGGGTCGCGTGCCACGACGGCCAGGCCCGCGGCTCCGCCTCCGCCGCGCTGGCGGCCGTGCACGCCTGGAGCCCGAGGAAGCGAGCGACGTTCAAGCCCCACCACGTGAACGTCGCGTGGGAGAGGCTGCGCGACAACGGCTGGCTCGCGCAGACGCCGCAAGCATGATCGGGGAGCAGGCCGCGCACCTGTCGCCACAGGAAGCCCTGCTGAAGTGCCTGCTCGCGGGCGAGCCCGCCACCCTCGAGATGGTCGACGAGCTGCGGCAGCGCAGGATCGACGAGGACCTGCACCTCGACTACAAGGCCGGGGCCATCCTGGACAGGGACCCGCACCGAACCGAGGTGGGCTCCCCGACGGACTTCAAGGGCAAGCTCTGCAAGCACGTCGCCGGGTTCGCGAACGGCAACGGCGGCGTGTTGGTCTTGGGAGTCGGTGAGGCCCCGCGTCTCGACGACGGCGCGATCGACCGCAAGACCCTGCGCCCGTTGGCGCCGTGCCTGCTCGATGCCGCCACGCTCGGGACACGAATCCGCGACGCGCTTCAACAGCTCCGGCTGTCCCTGCACCCGCCGCCACGCATCCACGCCCTGGACTGCAACGGCGGTTCCATCGGCGTGATCGCCGTCGCCCGCGCCGAAGGCGCCGTCTTCTGCCTCGAACGCGAGCAACGCGTTTACTACGTGCGCCTCCACGACTCGACCGCAGGCGCGCCGGCCTACCTGGTGGAGGACGTGCTCCTCGGGCGGCGTAGACGACCCATGTTCGACCTCGCCCTGTCCGAGGTGCGGTTGGTGCGGGAGGACTGGGGGTTCGCGACCGAGTTCGGGATCCGCGTCACCAACACCGGCCTGGTCTGGATGCACTCGGTGCGGGCGGCCTTGGTCGGGTACTTCGATCAGCCGCACGCGCCGGAGGTTGGGGAGGTCATCGGCTCCTACCTGGACGTTCGCGGCCAGGGCGCAGGTCCGTCGAGGCCCGGCGTCCGCTGGTTCGATGTCGGACCCGTCGCGGTCCGCGACCACCTCGGACCGTTCGAAGCCTTGACCGGAACCCTGCCGAAGCCCACCGTGGGCATCCGGGGGCACCAGAACCAGCTGTACTGGTGCGGCGCGATCCTCGTGCTGTCGCTCGACCAGCCGCCGATCTGGTACCAGGTGGTGCTGTGGCGGACGATCCTCAATGGGGGCTGAACGCGGCCGGGGACCGCCGCCCGGTCGTCGCCGTTCACTACCAGGAGACGATGTTCGACCGGTGGGTGCCAACCATCGACTGGTTCGACGTTCGGAACGAGGACGGCGGCCGTCTCAGCCTGGTCCTCACGCACGGGACCGCCGAAGAACAGGGTTGAGGGGAACCTGGGTCACGGGGTTTCGTGAGGGTGGCTCGTGCCGACCTTCGAGTTGTTTTCCGCTGATTTCGTGCGCAGAATACATCCTGACTGGTTACAGCGCCGGTTCGGGGGAGGAATGCTCATCGAGTTTCGGGTGGAGAACCACCGGTCGGTGCGGGACGAGCAGGTCCTGACGCTCGAGGCCGGCAGCCTCGGTGACGAGGCGGACCCACGTCCTCGAGAGGTTCCTGGTCAGGCCGGACGGCTGCTGACCGTCGCGGCGTTGTACGGCGCGAACGCGAGCGGGAAGAGCAACGTGCTGGCGGCGGTCGGCTTCATGAGGGAAGCGGTGATGCGGTCCCACCGGTCCTGGCCACCGGAAGGGGGCATCCCGCGGGATCCGTTCGCGTGGGGTCCCAAGCAGGCCGAGCCGTCGCTGTTCGAGGTCACGTTCTTGATCGACGGGGTTCGCCACGAGTACGGGTTCGTGGCCGACGACGTGCGGTTCCTCGAGGAGTGGCTCTACGCCTGGCCGGTCGGTCGGAAGCAGGTGTGGTTCGAGCGGGAGGGAGACGACTACAAGTTCGGCGAGCACCTGAAGGGGGAGAACCGTGTCGTCCAGGACGTGACTCGGCCCAACGCCCTTTTCCTCTCCGCCGCCGTGCAGCATCGTCACGCCCAGCTCACCCCGATCTACGAGTGGTTCCGCGCACTCCAAACCGTGAACCTCGCAGGGGAGTCAGGCCGGGTCGCGCTGGGTGGCTGGTCCGACGTGTGGCTGCGGCGGGAGCTCGAGCTCTCCCTCACGGGCAGGCAGGCTTCGCTGTTCGGCGACGAGCCCGCCGACCGATTGGAGCAGTTCCGCGAGTTGCTCCGCGCCGCAGACGTCGGCATCGTGGACTTCAAGTTCGACGCGAGCTCGCCGGAGAGCGACCGCGTGCCCCGCCGCCGGTTGATGGTGCAGCACCGGTCCAGCGACGGCGAAGCCTGGCTCGCTCTCGAGCAGGAGTCCCGTGGAACGCTGACGCTGTTCCGCATCGGACCGGTGCTCGTCGACGTGCTGCGCGTCGGCGGCGTGATGGTGGTGGACGAGCTCGAGGCCAGCCTGCACCCGCTGCTGGCGCTGGACATCGTCCGTCGGTTCAACGACCCCGCCACGAACCCCCGGAACGCGCAGCTGCTGTTCACCACCCACGACACGCACCTGCTCGGCACCGTACTGGGCGAGCCGGCGCTCCGCCGCGACCAGATCTGGCTCACCGAGAAGGACCAGGACGGCGCGACGTGCCTGTACCCGCTGACCGACTACAAGCCGCGCAAAGCCGAGAACCTGGAGCGCGGCTACCTCCAAGGGCGATACGGAGCGATCCCGTTCCTGGGCGATCTGGTTCCGGTGGATGCCGTCGATGGGAAGTAGCCGACGCAGCCGTGACCGACGCCCAGCTCGGCGGGCGGCGACCCGGGATCCACGCCGGCGCCTGCTGGTCGTGTGCGAAGGCGAGGTGACCGAGCCGACGTACATCCGCGGGTACGAGAAGCTGGTGCGCAACGCGTCGGTGCAGATCAAGGTGGAGGGGGCGGGCGGGGTTCCGCTCACGCTCGTCCGAACCGCCGTTCGCCTGAAGGAGGAGGCCGAAGGCGAGGCCAGGCGCAGCGACGATCCGTTCGCGGCGTATGATGAGGTCTGGTGCGTGTTCGACGTGGATGACCACCCCAACATCCCGGATGCGAAGCAGCTGGCCGCCAGCAACGGAATCGAGCTCGCCATCTCGAACCCGTGCTTCGAGCTGTGGCTGATTCTGCACTTCCGCGACAGCCCGGGCGCTCGCCATCGGAACGAGCTGCGCGGCATCATCCGAGGCTTCATCCCCGACTACGACAAGCACTTCCGGTTCGAGGTCCTCGCTGGCGGCGTAGCGGAGGCTGAGGCACGCGCCCGTCGGATGGAGCAGGACGCGCGCGACATGGGCGACGCGATCGGGCGCAACCCTTCGTCCTTCGTGCATCGCCTCAATGAGTCGATCCGCCGATGATGTCTCGGGAGACAGCCTCGATGCCTGGCCCCGTGTCCGCAGCGCTAGAAGCCGATGTACGGTCCGCGGTCCGGCGGAGCGGCATCGTCCTGTGGCTGGACGGAGACGGGTCGTACGGTGGTTTCGCGCAGACCCTGCATGAATCGCGATCGTCGGGTGAGCTGCCGTACGACGTTCTGGCCTGGACCGGCAGCCACCTCGAGCTCATGCTGGCGCTCGACACCCGCGCTGCGGGTCTAGAGAAACCGCCGCTCCTGGTCCACCTCCCCGGGTTCAACGAGGAGACCATCAAGCAGACCCCCCTGTATGAGCTGTACGCCGCGGGAGCCCGATACCGGAAGTCGCTGGAGACGCTCGTCACGGAGGCCGCTGCCGGGCGGGTGCCGCCCGAGCAGATCGCCGCGTTCGTGGCCCAGGGGCCGCTCACGCTCGACCGGGCGGATGCGTGGCTCGAGGCCGTGTCGGGTGGTGTGGCGACCGGCCTACAGTCCCAACTCGATGGGATGAGCGTCCCTGCGCTGGTGGACGACCTCGTCGCAGGGGGAGCGATCGCTCGACAGCTGGTCGGTTCACAGCCGATCGAAGTCGTCTGGGACCATATGCGCGCGCGCCTCGGGCTCTCCCGGGTGTGGCGCGAAGCTGGAGCATCCACCGCGACGGATCTGGGGTTCGCGGCTGCGAGCTGGGCGCTCTGCGTGGAGTACGTCCACGACCTGAAGCGGCGTGACCCCGTAGACGAGCACCTCGCCGGGATGAAGGGTCTCCCAGGCCCGGTGCGGGAGGCCTGTTGCGCCTTGGCGGCTCACCTGCGCGAGCGGAACCCGCGGTTCTACGAGCGCACCGCCGACGACACCGAGACCTGGATCGCCAAGGAAGTGGCGGCTGCCGACGCTCGCGACCTAGGCCGCATCGACACGTTCCGGTTCGAGGAGGACAAGGTCCTCGCCGCCGCGCTCCACGCGCTCACCGAGACCGAGTCCTGGAGCGAGCTAGAGTTGTGGTGTCGGCCGCGTCTGCAGGGAGAGTCCTTCTGGCTCCGAACCGACGCCGCGCGTCGCTCGGCCTGGCTGCTGATCTCCGACGCTGCCCGCCTCGGCGCCGCGCTGAGCCGAGCCGGGACGCTCCCACGAGCCACCATGGAGGAGGCGGTCGAGCACTACGTCACGGCAGGTGCGGCCGTCGACCTCACGCACCGGCAGCTCGAGCAGCGTCGGACGGCGCTGCTCTACCCGCAGCTCCCCGAGTACGCGCGGCTCCGGGCTGGCCTCGATCACCTGCGGCGGGCCTGGCGGTTCTGGGCCGATGGCCTTTCGCGCGAGTTCAGTAGACTCTGTCGGCAGGTGGGCTTCCTCCCCATCGACACGCTGCAGCAGCGCACCCTGTTCGATCAGGTGGTGCGACCGTTCACCCAGGAGCCGGGCCCAACCGCGTTCTTCGTCGTCGATGCGCTGCGGTACGAGATGGGGATGGAGCTCGCGTCGGCCCTGCGGGACACGCCGGCTACAACCGTGCAACTCAGGGCCCGCCTCGCCGAGCTGCCGACCGTCACGGAGGTCGGGATGAACGTGCTGGCCCCAGTGTCGCGGGCCGGTAAGCTGTCGCCGATCCTACCGGGGAACCGGTTCGAGGGTTTTCACACGGGCCAGTACCGCGTGTCCGACCCCGACACCCGACGGCGGGCGATGCAGGAGCGGGTCGGCGGGTCGACCTGTCCGTGGTTAAGGTTGTCCGAGGTGTTGGAGCGGGACCCGACCAGCCTGAAGCGGGCGATCGCACAGGCCAAGCTCGTGGTGATCCACAGCGAAGAGATCGATCAGGCCGGCGAGAAGGGCGTCGGACCCGCGGTGTTCGACACGGTGATGCAGAAGCTCCGCGCGGCGTGGCAGCTGCTTCGCGAGGCGGGGGTGCGGCGCTTCGTGATCACCGCCGACCACGGATTCCTCCTCCTCGACGACGCGACGGTCGAGCGGCAGGCGCACGGTCGGAAGATCGATCCGAAGCGCCGCCACGTCATGCGGCCCGACGGGGTCGATCGGGATGGAGAGGTGCGGGTAGCGCTGTCGGAGCTCGACTACGAAGGCGCCGTCGGCCACCTGGTGTTCGCGGACACCACCGCGGTGTTCGACACCGGGAATCGCTCGATGAGCTTCGTTCACGGAGGGAACTCGCTGCAAGAGCGCGTCATCCCCGTGTTGACCGTGGTTCACCGGTCTTCCGCCGGCTCCGATGGGCTGCAATACGTCGTCCACGCCCAGCCGAGGGAAGATGTGGCAGGGATGCACTGCCTCGAGCTGCGGGTGGAGTCTGCGTCCCAAGCGGGCCTGAGCTTCGGCGGGGTGCGCGAGGTGGAGCTCGGGCTGCGGGCGCTCGACGGTGTCGACATCCAGGTCGAGCTCTGCCAGACCCGGCGCGGCGCTCGACTTGGTGCAGGAACCGTCTTCGCCGAGGTGGGGAGCACGTTCGAGCTGTTCTTCCGGTTGTTGGGGCCAACCGACGAGCGCGTTCGGGTCGAGGTTCACGCGGCCGCCGGCGGCTCCGTCGCCGCGGCCATCGCCGAGGGACGCTTCGCGGTCACACCCGGCCCGGGTGCGCCGTCGTCCGCACCACCGCCCGCGACATCGCGGGATTGGCTCGACGGGTTCTCCGACCCCGGCGTTCGCCAGGTGTTCGAGCACCTGATCGCTCACGGGTCGGTCACCGAGGCCGAGGCCGCCACCATGCTCGGAGGACAGCGTCAGCTTCGACGCTTCGCCAACCAGTTCGAGCAGCTCGCCGATCAAGCGCCGTTCCGGGTGCGGATCGACATGGTGAGCGGCGTGAAGCGGTACGTCCGGGAGGGGCTGGAGTGAGTACGCTGACGCGACGGGACGTGGAGCACGTGTTCGAATGCCTCCGGAAGGGCCTGGTCCCGGAGCGAGGCATCGACGCGTTCGCAGTGGGCATCGACAAGCAGCGCGCCGAGGTCCACCGCCAGCTCGAACTCGCCAGCAGCGGGGAGGGCACCATCAAGTTCCTCCGCGGCGGGTACGGCTGCGGCAAGACCTTCATGGCCCGGCTCGCGATCCTCGATGCCCAGCAGCGGGGCTTCGCGACCAGCTTCGTGGTCGTCTCGGACAACGACCTGCAGTTCCATCGGTTCGACGACGTGTACCGACGAGTGATGACCGAGCTCGGTACCGCCTCTTGTCCGCGGGGCGCCCTGGGCGACGTCCTCGATCGGTGGATCGGCCGGGTGGAGGAGGCGATGATCGCCGCCGGCGCCGACGAGAACGCCGCGGACTTCGACGACCAGGTCCGACGGCGGCTCCGCGAGGAGCTGGCCCGGCTCACGGACGGGAAGGCCCAGCAGGACTTCGTCCGGGTCGTCCAGACTGTGTTCGACCTCAAGCAGAGCGGAGACGTCACCGAGGCCGGCGCGTTGCTGTCGTGGTTGTGCGGAAGCGAGAACGTGTCGGCCTCTGCCAAGAAGCGTGCGGAGATCAAGGGCGACATCGGCAGTCGGGACGCGCTCGACTACCTGCGCGGCGTGCTCGAGATCGTGAAGGCCGCAGGGTACAAGGGGCTCCTCATCGTCATCGACGAGGCCGAGACCATCCTGCGGATGCGCAAGGACAGCCGGCACAAGTCCCTGAACGGGATCCGGCAGATCGCGGACGCGGCAGGAGCCTACCCGGGCCTTCTGTGGCTGTTCACGGGGACACCCGAGTTCTACGACACCCGTCACGGGGTCGCTGGGCTTCCGCCACTGCACGACCGGATCCGGTTCCTGTCCCAGGGTCGGTTCTCGAGCTTCCGCCAGGCCCAGCTCGAGCTGTTGCCGTTCGATGCCGAGCGCCTCCACGCGGTGGCGATGGCGCTGCGGCAGCTCTACCCGACCACCGAGCGGAACCGGCTGGACCAGCTGGTGAGCACGCGGTTCGTCGATCGGTTGGTGGCCGAAGTCACAGACGGGTTCCGCGGGGATGTGGGCGTTGTGCCGCGCCAGTTCCTGCGGGAGTTCGTGAACGTGCTCGACCTGGTCCAGGAGAACGAGGACTTCGTCCCGGAGGACGAGTACGCTTTCACGGCGAAGGACCTCAACACCGAGGAGAACTACGTCGTGTCGGGGTCCCGTCCGGCGATCGAGGAAGGCACTGGGCTGGTACCAGTCGAGGACGCGTGGTGATCGCCCTGGCGCGAGCGCCAACGCACGTACAAGGCAGGTAGGACCGAAGCGTCGCGCGCGGCGTACTCGAGTTGGCTCGCCGTCAAGGGCCGTCGTGACCAGTCGCTGGTCTGCTCCCGCTTGTCCATCTCGATGCCGAGCTCTCGAGCGCACACCACGCGAAGGGAGTGGCCCCCTTCTGCCTCCGGGTGACGACGCCGGCTCTCCGCGAGTGTGTCCACCACGCCGTTGATCGGTACGTCGTACTCGGAGAGCACGCGCCGCTCGAACGGGGCGTTGTGGATGACCTTCACCGGCCTCTCCGAGGCCAGCACTGCGGCCAGAGGGGAGAGGTCGCCCACCGTGAAGGGGTCGATGAGCCAGGTGCGGTCGGCGGTGGCAACCTGGATCAGACACAGACTACGCGTGGCGAGGGTGGTCTCCACGTCCAGCCCGATCGCGTCAGCCTCCGACCATGTGCTCGCGGCTTCCATGAGCTGCTCGTCCGTCGCCACCCACGCCACCCCGTCGGGCATCGGTGGCCAGGGCTGTTCCACCAGCGGTGGGGTGTCCATGGCGACCGGACGGATCCGAGCCTGGACCGCGACCGCACTGCCGGACAGCCAGCGCCAGGCCCCCTCGATGTCGAGGAGGAACGAGGCGAGCATCTCCTGCTCCACCCACTTCGGCATCAGTGCCTGGAACTTGCTGAGGCGATAGCCGGGGAGCCCCGCCGCAACGTCGTTCCACAGGCGCTCGTCGCGCCAGAACTCGATGTCGGCCAGGCGCCCACGCAGCTCGGCGAAGGTGCGCCGGTCGCCGCCCTTGAACGACAGGCCGAGGTTGTCCGTCGAGACGGCGAGATCGCCGCCAATCGCGCAGAGGGCCTGCTTGAGGGTGCCGTTGATCCGACCACCCGCGAACGTCCACCATCGAACGCCGGCGTCGGTCACCTCCACGCCCTCCAGGGATCGGGCGAGGTCGCCGAGCGCCCCGCGTTGTAGTCGAAGCGCCTCGACGGCGGTCGGGTGGAGGTAGGCGGGCACGTCGTCTGCCGTCAGGACCTTCCGGATCTGCTGACACAGGTCGAAGCCGAGGAACGATGGGGTCATGCCGCCCCAGGTCGGCTGTTGTCCCCGAGGCGCGGGCGACACCCGGATCTCCCGCTCGGCGTGGCGGATCGACTCCACCAGCCACGCGCGACCTGCCAGCAGGAAGGTGCTCACGGTCTCGACGAGCCGGTCGACGAAGGCCTGTCCCAGCGTCCCGATCGGTTGTTGGCCATGGACCACGGCGTACGATTGGGGACTCGAGAAGACAGCGTAGAACTCCATGAAGTTGCGGCGCCCGAATCGATGTTCGGTGCGGGGGCCGATCACGAGCCTCCCCGACGCGAGTCGCAGCGCTCCGTCGCGCACCATCCACGCGAGCAGTCGGTCGAACTCGGCCCGGTGGATCTCTGAGAAGTCCGGCACCTTCGAGAGGTGGTCCCAGGCGTCATCCGCCGAGATTCCGCCGGCGGCGAGGGCCATCGCCAGGAGCTGGTGGATCAGGACTGGCCAGCAGCGCTGATCGACCCGGATCGACTCGACCCAACCCGCACGCGCGAGCTCGATCAGCGCCATGGCTTGGACCACCGACTCCGCGGTCTCGCAGAAGAACGCGGTGTTCGCGGCCTGACCTGCTCGACGGCCGGTGCGCCCCATCCGCTGCAGGAACGAGCTCACCGTGTCCGGCGCCTCAGCCTGGAGCACCCGGTCCAGGTCCCCGACGTCGATCCCGAGCTCGAGCGTGGAGGTGCACACGATGCAGGCGTCGCGGCCATGGTGGAATCGGTCCTCCGCAAGGCGGCGCTCCTCGAGGGACACCGCGCTGTGGTGGACGAACACCTCGACGCCGCAGGACCGCATCGCGTCGGCGACGGCTTCGCTGGTCTTCCGTGACTGGCAGAAGAACAGGCTCTTCTTGCCGCGCGCCAGCTCGGACGCGTCGGAGGCCAGCGTGTCGAGGTCCTCGCGGTGGACGACCAGGAGCTCGCGCTTCGCCGGCCCCTTGGCGGGGTCTACGGTGACGCTCGGACGCGCCGAGCTGCCCTGGAGCCAGCGGAGAATGGTGTCCGGGTTGCCCACGGTCGCGGACAACCCCACCCGTTGCACATCGTGCTGCGAGAGGCGTGCGATGCGCTCGAGCACGCTCATCAGGTGGGCGCCGCGGTCGGTGCCGGCGAGCGCGTGGATCTCGTCGATCACGACGGTTCGGAGGTCACGGAACAGGGCTGCGGCATCGACCCGCTGGGAGATGAGCATGACCTCCAGGGACTCTGGCGTGGTCATCAACAGCTCACAAGGGTCCTTCAGGAACCGGGTCCGGTCAGCGGACGGCGTGTCGCCGTGCCACACGAACCGACCGAGCCCGACCATCTCGGTGTAGACGCCGAGGCGGTCGGCCTGGTTGTTCAACAGAGCCTTGATCGGCGCAAGGTAAAGAGCACCGACGCCCGTGGCAGGGCGCTCAACCAGCTGCGACAGGAGCGGGAACAGGGCCGCCTCGGTCTTCCCGCCAGCGGTCGGGGCCAGGATCACGGCATTCTGCCCGTCGAGGAGGGCGGCGCCGGCTTCGTCTTGGACGGGGCGGAGCGAGGTCCAGCCCAGCCGGCTGACGATGGCCTGCTGGAGCCTCGGGGCAAGGCGCGCGAAGGTGCTCATTTGCGCCGCGCACTCTTCGGGGTGGGCGGGCGGCCCACGATCGTCTCGAATTGCGCAGCGTCGGCGAGCGCGCCCGTGAGCTTCTCCACCCACGCGGTGGTGTAGGTGTAGTTCCCATGAGGCTCACTGAAGACGCAGTAGCGACTATCGGTCTTCGCAGACCCTCCATTCGAGTCAGTTGGCTTTACTCCGAAGTGCTTCACCGCCTGGGCATGATGGTAGGAAGCGTTGAAGCGCCACGGGATCGCGTCCTCCACCCTCCGAGCTACATCCCCCGGCAGAAGCTTGCCCTTACCGAGGACCTCGACAGGGCGGTCCTTCACGAGGACGCGAAGCTGATCAACGGCTGCAGCCGCTTCCGGGTGGTCAGGGTCGAATGGGACGAATTGAACGGCAGCGTCGGCATGTCGATCGTTCGAGGCAACCATGGGGACCAACATGACGCGGTAGCGGAAGCGGGGATCGGCGAACACGTCGTCGTCCAGGTTGTCGATGAAGCCGTCCACGAAGTCGAGCAGCTCGGTGACGGATCCCCCCAGGAACCTTTTCAGCGCTTGAGTCTGTTCGGGAGTGCGTCGGAGCGAGGTCTGCAGAGCGAACGTCAGCCGCGAGCCCACGACGTCGTCGACGTGGAAAGTCTCGGAAACCCACGGTTCGAAATTGTTCAGGAGCGCTTGGCACTCTCCGAACGTAGTGTCGTCCAGCGCCGGGCAGTGGGCGTGGACAACCCGATTGCGGACTCCGATCGCGAACTCGAGGTTCTTGCGAATTGGATTGTTCTGGTCCGGGAACGTCTTCCGGACACAGTCCTCTGGGCTCCAGACTTTCGGCATTCCATCTACTTTTTCGATGTCACCCTTCCGGGTGTAGTACGGGTCGATGCCTTGGCGACGGAAGCGCGACAACATGGCCGCAGTCCAGGCAATTACCATCAGAACGAGGTAGGCACCTGTGCGGAACGAGGTCGTTGGGCTGTTGTATACGTGCACTGCAAGCTGCGCGGACTCCTTGGCCTTCTGTAGCAGGTCCCGGACCTCGTTGTGCTTCGCGACCTCGGCTGCGAGGCTATCATCCACCTGGTCAACGGGGACGAGGTGCCGCTTCGGGTGCCAACGCCCGGTTGGCGGAGGAGCCGCGTCGTCGTCGTACCGAACGCCGGCGTTCTGCTTGTTGAAGTTCGTGACGGTGCCGAGCCTGCCGTACCAGTCGCTGTTGGGGTCGGCGCACACCACACGTGAACCGGAGAACGAGGAAGCGGTTGGACGTGGCACAGGATCCTCACGAGGCTGTTCGAACATACGACGCAGCGGCCGGCGGAATCGGACACAGGGCGCCGCATTCCGCATCGTTCAGGTCCACGGGAGGAGGTCGAGCAGGAGGTTCTGCACCTCGGGATCGAGCGGCTGCAACGGGGGCTCGAGGCCGTCGAGCACCCCATCGAGCGCGCACAGTGTGGCTGACGCGATCGGCGACAACGTTTCTCCGCGGGCCGCCCGCCACGCCAGCTCGTCCCGCATCCGCATGTGCCGACGCGCGAACGCCTCGATCGCAAACGCCGATCGCTCCCGATGCAGCCCCAGCCCAGCGCTGGTCGCGGTGGGCACCTGCCCGAGGGCCCGAAGATCGGCGAGCACGTCCTGCGGGGTCCCGGCGGCCGGCCTCAGCTTCAGGGCAACCCCGACCTGGCGTCCGTCATGCTTCGCCTTCAACATCCGCTCCTCCGCGGCCCGACTGTAGGAATTCTGCCACGGAGTGGGTGCGCCGAACCACGGTCACGGTCGCAGAGAAGATCGTCCCGTCCGAGGTGGTGACGACCGGTATCCCGACGCGACGATGGACTCCGTTTGCTGCGGGTGTATGAGGTGATCGACGCGGAGGAACAGGTCGCGTGGGCGCACCAGATTGTGCATGGCGGTCGCTGGTCTTCTCGGCAAGAGGCCAGACTCTTGACGACGCAAGAGTACGGACGGCGTACGGACAGTGTTCGGACAGCCACTCGAGACGCACGGCGCGCGATCCCCGCAGGGGAGATCCTGTCCCGCGCACCAGATTGCGCATGGTGGTCCCAAAGACTCTTGACGCGGCAAGAGTACGGACAAGGTACGGACACTGTTCGGACAGGCTGTCCGTACGTGCGGCGCGCTGCTTCTGGCCTATGTGAGCGCCCCATCCAACGTACTGGGGGTCTGGTGGTCGCTGGTTCGAATCCAGTCGCCCCGACCATTTTCATCTCGCCGCAGTCTGGTGTGCGCGCCGAAGAGGTAGCCCGCATCGGGCTCGAGGCGGTCGCGCGGAGTCTGGTGCGCGCTGCCGGATCGCCCGTGCCGGGCGGATGCGC